>NZ_JBMOGQ010000006.1:0-39226 GCF_049318325.1 Flavobacterium sp.
TTGGTGAAGTAACTGTTTCAACACTTGATGTGCTATTATTAATAGTCAATACTAACGTCTCTGTATGATTACATCCATCTGCATTAGTAGTCACGTGAGTAACTGTAGTCGATGCATAGTATGTTTCATCATTTCCTAATGGTCCTTCCCATGTATAACTACCACCACATTGTGTTATAGTTGTAGTGTTTGATGTACTATAATTAATGGTTAATACCAATGTTTCTGTAACACACCCAACGGTTTCTGTGATTTCATCAGAATCAGTATAATTCACACCAGTAACCGGCCAATAATAACTTTCACATTCTGTTATTTCAGTTGTGTTTATTGTACTTGGAGTAATGGTCAAAGCTAATGTTTGTGTATTACAGCCAGAAACAAATGTAGGAGCTGTAGTTGGTGTACTAGTATATGTTTGTCCATTTCCTGCTAACCACTTATACGTGTCACAAGCTGAAATCGTTGTTGTTCCAGTTGTGCTTGGTGTAATAGTTAAGTTCAATGTTTCTGTTTGAGGACAATTGGCTGAATTTGTACTAGTTGCTGTACGTTGACCACTTGTTGTATAAGTAGCTCCATTAACCGACCAAGTATATGTATCACATGCCGTAGCATTTGTCGTATTTGATGTTGATGCATTAATTGTCAAGTTCAATATCTCTGTTTGAGGACAATTGGCGGAATTAGTACTAGTTACTGTACGTTGACCACTTGTAGTGTAAGTCGCTCCATTAACAGCCCATGTATATGTATCACATGCTGTGGCAGTTGTAGTGTTTGATGTTGATGCATTAATCGTCAAGTTCAATGTCTCTGCTTGAGGACAATTTGCTGCATTAGTACTAGTTCCTGTGTATGTACCACCGGTAGTATAAGTAGCTCCATTGACTGACCAAGAATACGTATCACATGCTGTAGCAGTTGTCGTATTTGATGTTGATGAATTAATGATCAAATTCAATATATCTGTATGGGGACATCCTGCAGCATTTGTACTAGGTACTGTGAAATTACCACCTGTCGTATAAGCGTTATTATTAACTGACCAAGTATAACTATCACATGCTGTAACACTTTCTACTGAAGTTGAACTGTTATTAATTGTTAAATGTAAAGTAGCTGTATTTGTACAACCAGATGCATTAGTACTTGCAAAAGTATAATCTCCACTTGTAGTGTATGTTGTACCATTCCATGTATAAGAGTCACATGCTGTAGCACTCTCTTCTGAAGTTGTTGTTTTATTTTCAGTTATAACAACACTTGCTGTAGATGAACAACCATTAGCCGAGGTAACTGTTACTGTATAAGTACCGGCTGCAGTTACACTAAGGTTTTCCGAAGTTCCTACTACATTAGTTCCATTAGACCAAGAATAACTTGTCCCTCCAGTTGCTGTTAGAGCAATTGTTGCAGTATCACAAGTTAAAACATTTGTGTTTGTATTATTTGTAATTCCTGCTGTAACGTTACATGCTATACCTGTAATTACAAAATTATCAACTCTACTTGTACCTCCAGTAGCTACAGTTCCATTTCCTATTGAAGTTGTATTTGCATCGACCAATCTTATGTATACAGCTGATTTATTATTTAAAGCCGTAATTGAACTTAAATCAAATGATCTAACGGCAGCTGATCTGTAATTAGTTGTTGACCATCCAGTAGCATCAAGTGTATACGTACCACCTGGTAAATCAGTATAAGAAGTACCATTAGTACTATATTGAACTTTAAATGTCGATGGCCCTGTTGAACTTCCTGTTTGATCAACAGCAATAGCAAGATTATGATAGTTTGAAGTATTTAACTTAAATTGCCAATAATCACCAACAGCCCAAAACGTAGATGATACTGATTTTGCAGAACCATTCCCAGAAGGGTTAGACCAAACTGTAGATGTACTTGCGTGATTTGCACTAAATAAACTACCTGAAGTTTGAAGACCTTGATCTGCTACAGCAGAACCAGTAACAGCAACATTACTTCCAGAACCTGTTGTTGTGATAGCATCAAAAGTCCATTTAGAAATAGCGGTTAATACAATTTGCGTTTGATTTACATCTGTTGCTGCATTGTATAAATTATTACCCGCTTGTGAAACAGTTATAGTAGTTGATCCAGGACCAACAATAGTCACAACATTACCGCTAATTGTAGCTACAGCCGAATTTGAACTAGCATAACTTAAAGGTAAAGCTGAAGAAGCAGAACCTCCTAAAGTAAATGAAGTGTCAGCTGTAGATCTATTAACCAAAGCATTAAAAGTAATTATTTGATTAGCTTTATTTATAGTAATTGTTTGCGATACATCTGACGCTGCATTATAATTTGCATTACCTGCTTGAGATGCAGTAATAGTAACATCCCCAACACCGATAATAGTTGCAACATTACCAGAAATAGTAAGGATATTAGTATCAGAACTAGTAAAAGTTACAGGAAGACCTGAAGCTCCACCGGTAGCAATCAAATTGAATGCTGTATCTCCATAAGATTTTGAAGGTATCGCATCAAAAAGTATTGTTTGATTAGCCAAATTTATATTTGCCACTAATCCAGATGGCTGAGTTAAAGTGTAACGACTTGCATCGACACCATTTAACACAAAGTTTGGAGTTACAGCAATATCTATTCCTGCATTTGCAGAAGCAAACGTAGCCGCATTACTTAAAATAACATCATCTGCACCTATTACTCCATTCAAATCTGCCGAAGTAATTGTCGCAACAGTAGTTCCATCATAATCTTTATTTGCAACAACAATGTTTGAAATCGTTACAGTTTTAGTATTTACAACTAATGATTGAGACACATTTGGTGCTGGATTATGAGTACTATCACCAGCTTGAGTAGCAGTAATAATTGTTGTTCCTGGTGAAAGAATAGTTACAACATCACCTGAAACAGAAGCAACAGAAGGATTTGAACTAACATAAGTAATAGCCAAACTTGAATCAGTTGTTCCACTTAATGTAAATGTACCATCACCATAAGTAACAGGGTATAAAGGACCAAAAGTAATCGTTTGATTAGCTAATTGTGTATTAATAATTGTTTGAGTCTGATCAACAGAAGTAGCCGCATTATAATTATCATTACCAACTTGAGATGCTGTTATCGTTGTTATACCTGGAGCAACAATTGTAGCTGTAGTTCCAGAGATAGTAACAACTGATGTATTTGAACTAGAATAACTAACAGACAATCCTGAAGAAGCTGTTGCATCTAAATTAAATGAACCATCAGTATCATTTTTATCAGAAATCGTATTGAAAGTTATAGTTTGATTTGCTTTAGCAACTACTAAATCTTGAGAAACATCAGAAGCAGCAAAATAATTAGCATCACCTGATTGTGAAGCTGTAATTGAAGTTGTACCCGCACCTACAATTGTTACAGTATTTCCGGAGATAGTTGCAACTGCAGTATTAGAACTTGAATATGTTAAAGCTAAACCAGAAGTAGAAATACCATTCAAACTGAATGATGCATCACCATAAGTTTTACCAGACAATGTATTAAATGTAATTACTTGATTTGCTTGAGCAACTGAAATCAGTAGGGGTTTAGTATCAGTACCTGATACATTTGTAGCACTTAAAGAAACATTAAAAGTACCTGCCACAGTTGGCGTTCCTGAAATAACTCCAGTCGTAGTATTAATAGACAATCCAGATGGCAATCCTGTAGCAGAATAGCTAGTAGGTGAATTTGTGGCTGTAGTAGCATAAGTAAATGCTAAACCAACTGTACCACTGTCAGTTAATACACTAGTAATTGAAGGAGCTGGTAATTGATTAACAAAACCATTAAATTGGAAACTGTTAACACTAAACGTTCCACCAGCAGCACTTGCTCCCCATCCATAAAGTCTAAATTTTATAGCAGTTGTAATATTTTGATAACTTAGTCCTGATAAAGTAATTGTAGACCCTGTTATAGTAGCACTTCCAATATTACTTCCAAAACTATCCAAACTAGAACGTAAAGCTACTGATGTTGCACCAGTTCCAGAAGCTTGACCTGTATAAATGAAATTTTCAAAACTAATAGTAAAACCAGAATTAGGTGTTAAAGTAAACTCAAAATAATCATTAATATCTAAAGAGGTAGAATTCCATCCTGAAGCAGTATAGCGATCGTTAGCGTTAGTTCCTGCAATACCTGTTCCTCTCCCAATTCCGCTTACAGTAATATTTGAGTTGGTTATTTGACCAGTAGTATATGGATTTGATGTATTAGGATTTGTTCCAGTAATGGGATTAGAGAATATATTAGCTGCAATAGCAGTAACCGTCAATACTTGGCTGGCTTGTGTAGCTGCATTATAATTATCATTACCTGCTTGATTTGCTGTAATAGTAGCAGTACCAGCACCTACAATAGTTACAGTATTTCCACTGATGGTAATAACTGAAATATCAGGAGAAGTATAGGTGATTGGCAAACCTGAATCAGCATTTTGTGGTAATGTATAAGGAACTGAAGCGGTAGTTTTAGTATCCGTTGCGGCCATAGTAATGGTTTGTTCAGCTTTAGCAATGCTGAAACTAAAATCTGCTGATGTAGCTTCTTCATAGTTAGCATCTGTTGCCACAGTAGCCACTACTGTATATTCACCTGCATTAGTTGGTCTTGTTGAGCTTGGACCATAAACAGTTTGCGAAACACCATTATAACTATAAGTAACAGCACCTGTTGAACCTGTAACATTTGAATTAGTTGGCCCTTGAGCTGTTGTATTATATGTATATGAAGATGAACCTGTAACTGATATAGAAGAAGCAGCTTTGTTGATAGTAGCAGTAATTCCTGTTGGTTGAGCTACAGTATAATTTGAAGCCGAAGTACCATTTAAAGTATATCCTAAAACTGTAATTGTTTTAGCAATACCTGCGGTTGCATTAGCAAAATTATAGGTAACAGTAGTATTATTTATTATCACATTATCAGAACCAACCACTCCAACTAATGATGGAGTTCCTGTTACTGAAGCACTCGTTGTAGCATCATACGTTTTATCAACTCCTGTAAGACCTGTGATAGATAATCCTTTTGGAGCTACTGTACTACTAGACGAGGCTATGGTAACTTCAGCAGCATCTTGACTATTTAAAGTAATATTTCCTGAATAGATTCCCACTGCATTTGTAGCCATTAAACGAACATATATTGGAGTACTTGACACACTACCTGTGCCACCAATTGTAATAGAACTTGCATAACCACTATCACTTGAAGTTGAAACCTCAAATCCTGTTGGAGCTGTTACTGTAATAACTCCTAATAAAGTTGCACCAGAAACATTAAAACTATCTGTAGTTGAAGCAGTTCCATAAATTGTAGAAAGCGCATTTAAAGAAGTTTTATTTGTGGATATTGTTGGCGCTGAAGGAGCTACAGGAGTTCCTTGAACAGTTGAAGACGGAGTTCCATCTCCGGCAACATTAACTGCTAAAAGTTGAACATCATAAGTTGTTCCATTAGTCAATCCAGTAATTATAATTGGACTAGAAGTTGTTCCTGCAGATACAAAAGTTGAACCTCCATTTATAGAATATTTGTAATTTATAACTGTAGTTCCTCCATTAAATGTAGGAGCAGAAAAGGCAACACTTAACTGAGAATTTCCAGCTGTGATACCTGTTATAGACGGAGCGTCAGAAATTGTTCTTGGAGTTGCAGACACACTAGATGTAGCCACTCCATTACCTGCAGCGTTTACCGCTCTTAATTGAACTGAATAGGTTGTTCCATTTGTTAAACCTGATACTACTATAGGACTAGTTGTAGAACCTGCAGAAGTAAATGTTGAACCTCCATTTAATGAATATTCATAATTTGTTACAGCAGACCCACCGTTAGCACCAGCAGAAAAAGCTAATGATAATTGAGAATTTCCTCCAGTTACAGTTAAACCAGTTACAGCAGAAGGTGTTGTAAACGGAGTTCCTGATACAGTATTAGAGGCTGCTCCATCACCTGCAACGTTTACAGCTACAAGTTGAACATTGTAAGCAGTTCCATTTGTTAATCCAGAGATTGAAACAGGACTTGTAGTTTGCGCTGGAGAGAAAGCCGTAAAAGACGAACCTCCATCTAATGAATATTTATAATTGGTTACGGATGCACCACCATTAGAACCTGAAGTAAATGCAACTGATAAATTACCGTTCCCAGGAGTTATACCTGTAATTGTTGATGCAGAAGGTACTGTTCTTGGAGTTCCGCTTACAGAGTTAGAGGCCGCACCATCACCTACGCTATTGACAGCCTTGATTGTGATACTATAAGCAGTTCCATTAGTTAAAGTTGACAAAACAAAAGGACTTGTTGTTGTTCCAAGAGAAGAATATGCACCTCCATTAATAGAACATTTGTAATCTGTAATTGTTGCACCACCATCAGATGAGGGAGTTGTAAAAGCAACTCTCAACTGACCATTACCAGGAGTAATTGTACCAATTGTTGGAGCTCCTGGAACAGAACTTGAAGAAGCAGGCAAAGAATTATATACAGCAACATCATCAATCTCAAATTGAGTTGTAGTTGCATATATTCTGAAAGCTGATGCTGATAAACTAGACGTTGCAGAATTGTATTGATTTACAAAAATTCCATTCACCCAAACATCAACTTTATTGGATGGCAAAGATATCGAACTACCATATGTTAAAGCAGAAGCAGAATTATTAAACACCAAAGCAACAGTGTAAGATGTAGAGGCTGCAATTGTTTGTACAGTTGTCCATGCTCCACCACTTCTAATTTGAAGATTAGTACCTGATACTTGAAAAGCTGCAGATAACTGAGCTCCTGTAAAACCGTTAGCAGAACCGAAAGAAGCACCTGTTCCCACACCACTTAACATAACAGCACCTGTCAAAGTGCTAGGAGTCAAAAACTTAAAAACAAAAGTCCCACTTGAAAAAGATGTCAGACCCGTTTTATCTATAGTAGAAATGGACCCTCCATTAGCTCCTAATAAAGCAGAACTTCCAGAACCGCCCGAGACAGTAAAAGGATTTTTAGCCTTTATTTGATTAGTAAAAGTACCTCCTGTAGATGTACCTAAACGAACAAAACTAAAAGCGGTATTACTTGTAGTCAAGTTAGTTCCGTTAGCCAAAGTTCCGAAATTTTCAGAAAATATGGGGCTTGACAATGTTCCTTGTCCATAACTCATTTTTGAAATAAGCAAAAAAAACATAGCAAAACTCCATAACAACAAAGAATTCGATTTCCTAAAAAGTAAAATGTTTTTCATAAATAATTGAATATGATTAAATTCGATAACGAAAGTATCATCAAAACCTAATTCAATCATATAAAAGATATTAACTAATTGTTAAATAATTTCTAAAAATCAATTGGTCGGTATTTTATGCAGTTGGTCGTTGGTAATAAAAGTTATAAAAAATTACATGCAAGAAATATAGTATAAAAAATCGAAAGCTGAAGAAATAAAAAAATAGATATATCCAAACTTAGCTACTTCGAGTATTAAGTCTTATTAATAAAGAAACCAACATATATAAATCCGAGAAAGGAAGATAGACTGATAGTCATAGCCTAGCATTTTCTCAAAACAGAATACACAATCACACAAAACCGTACTGTTTTGAAAATTCGAATTCTAAACTTAAAACGCAAAGACAAATCTATATAATAACAATACCATTTTCATCATCTGCTCAAGAAAAGAACCCTTCCATCAGCGCGATTGAAAATCTGTACAATTAACGTTCAAAAAAAATTAGGTAACTTATCACAAAAAAAATGGACAACTTTGTGAAACCATCAACTACTAGGAAAAATAATTGTATTATGTGGCAATACAAAAACTAAAAACTCAAAACTTAAAATTAATCTTAACCTCTGCCCTTATGAATACTGTTTCTTATAATACTCCTGATAAGCTCCGGAAGTAACATTTCTAAGCCAATCTTCATTGGACAAATACCAATCGATTGTTTTTTCTAAACCTTGCTCAAAAGTAACCGAAGGTTTCCAACCCAATTCTTTGTTTATTTTTGAAGCATCAATCGCGTAACGCAAATCGTGACCTGGTCGGTCTTTAACGTAAGTAATTAATTTTTCAGACTCGCCTACTGCTCTACCCAACTTTGCATCCATTTGTTGGCAAAGCAATTTCACCAAATCAATATTCTGCCATTCGTTAAAGCCACCTATATTATAGGTTTCATGATTTTTGCCTTCGTGAAAAACCAAATCAATAGCGATAGCATGATCTATAACATAAAGCCAATCACGAGTATATTTCCCATCACCATAAACCGGTAGTGGTTTGTTATTAATAATATTATGAATGAACAATGGAACCAGTTTTTCAGGAAAATGATTGGGTCCGTAATTATTAGAGCAATTGGTAATAACATAAGGTAAACCATAGGTCTCACCATAGGCTCTGACAAAATGGTCAGAACTCGCTTTCGAAGCTGAATACGGTGAATTAGGATCATATGGTGTAGTTTCGGTAAACAACCCTTCGGCACCCAGACTTCCATAAACCTCATCGGTAGAAATATGATAAAATCGTTTGCCGTCGTAATTGTCTTTCCAAATAGTTTTAGCGGCATTTAATAGATTCATTGTGCCAATAACGTTGGTTTTCACAAACGCTAATGGATCTGTTATAGAACGATCTACATGCGACTCGGCTGCCAAATGCAACACGCCGTCAAATTGGTGTTTTTGAAATAGATCATTGATAAAATCAGCATCAACGATATCGCCTTTTACAAATGTATAATTGGGCAATTGCTCAATATCTGCTATATTCTCAAGATTGCCTGCATAGGTCAAGGCATCCAAATTAAAAATTTGATAATTTGGGTATTTTGTTACAAATCGTCTCACCACATGAGAACCAATAAATCCTGCTCCGCCTGTAATTAATATCTTTTTCATTTTTTTAAACTTAAACAATTATTCGTAAATTTTTACCATTAAGAAGTTAAGCATTATCATTATGAAAAGTTAAGCTTAATGGAACTCTTAATTTACCTTAACTTTTCTTAATGTTAAAAACAAAAAAACTTCCTCCTACTCAAAATCAAAAACCGAAAACTGCTAACAGACAACCGTTATAATCTTCCGTCTGCTTTTTCATTCAACACACCTTTGACATCAAACAGCACTCCGTTTGCCTTTTTTAATTTAGACAAATCAATAGTCGTAAATTCTTTATGCGCAACCCCTAAAACGATAGCGTCAAAAGTAGTTGATGGTAATTCATTGGTAGTACTTAATTTATATTCATGCTTTACTTCAGAAGGTTTTGCCCAAGGATCAAAAATGGCAACTTCTATTCCATAATCCTGAAAAGCATGAACCACATCTACAATTTTGGTGTTTCTAACATCGGGACAATTTTCTTTAAACGTAATGCCCAGCATTAATAGCTTGGCTCCATTGATAGCAACTCCTTTTTTAATCATCAGCTTAACTACTTGTGAGGCTACATATTCTCCCATACTATCATTCAATCGTCTTCCTGCCAAAATAATTTCGGGATGGTATCCTTTTTCCTGAGCTTTTTGAGCCAAATAATACGGATCAACTCCGATACAGTGCCCGCCAACTAATCCTGGTTTGAAAGGTAAAAAGTTCCACTTGGTTCCTGCTGCTTCTAAAACGGCATGCGTATCGATTTCTAACAAATTAAAAATCTTTGCCAATTCGTTTACAAAAGCAATATTGATATCGCGTTGGGAGTTCTCAATTACTTTGGCAGCTTCAGCTACTTTTATGGATGGTGCCAAATGCGTTCCGGCAGTAATAACCGATTTATATAGGTTATTTACTTTTTGTCCTATTTCCGGAGTAGATCCTGAAGTAACCTTTAGAATTTTCTCCACCGTATGCTCTTTATCACCCGGATTGATTCTTTCGGGAGAATAACCAGCGAAGAAATCAATATTAAATTTCAAACCGCTTACTCTTTCCAAAACAGGAATACATTCTTCTTCTGTTACACCCGGATAAACGGTTGATTCATAAATTACGATATCACATTTTTTCAAAACTTTTCCAACCGTTTCACTCGATTTATATAAAGGAGTCAAATCGGGTCTGTTATTTTTGTCAACTGGAGTTGGAACTGTCACTATATAATAATTACAGTTTGCTATATCCTCCAAAGTGCTACTGCATAATAAGCCATTCGAATCAGATAATGAAGAAACAAGCACCTTGTTCAAAGTGTCTGCATCAATCTCTAAAGTTGAATCGACACCTGAATTCAATTCCTGAATCCTATTTTGATTGATATCAAATCCAACAACCGGATATTTAGTGGCAAATAATCTAGCTAATGGCAAACCTACATATCCCAATCCTATAACAGCAATTTTAATACTCATTGTTCTTTTGTTTCTGTTTTATAAAAACTAATAAATAACAACTGATAACCTTCACCTAACTTCCAATAGACTGAAAATTAAACCCAATCGCTTTCAATTTTTCACCATCTAAAATGTTTCTACCATCAAAAACAAAAGCTGGCTTTAGCATGTTGTCATAAATACGTTGCCAATCGTACTCTTTAAACTCATCCCATTCGGTCAGTATGGCAATTGCATGTGCATTTTTGCAAGCATCATAGGGATTGTCATACGATTTGATATATTTTTCATTATCTGAAGGTTTTCTAGTATCAAGATAATCCAAATCAGAAAGCACTTGTTTTTGGGAAACTTTTGGGTCAAACAAAGCAATATTTGCTTGTTCATTAATCAAATCATCGGCAACATAAATAGCGGCTGACTCTCTGGTATCGTTAGTGTCTTTTTTAAAAGCCCAGCCCAAAAAAGTTATCTTTTTACCCGAAACAGTATTATAAAGTGTCTGTACAATATTTTTGGAGAAACGTTTTTTTTGGTGGTCATTCATAATGATTACCTGTTCCCAATAATCGGCTACTTCATGCAAACCGAAAGCTTTTGAAATATAAACCAAATTCAAAATATCCTTTTGAAAACAAGAACCTCCAAATCCAACGGAAGCTTTCAAAAACTTAGGACCGATTCTACTGTCCATTCCAATAGCTTTAGCCACTTCACTAACATTAGCTTCTGTTTTTTCGCATAATTCTGAAATAGCATTAATAGAAGAAACGCGTTGCGCTAAGAAGGCATTAGCAACAAGCTTTGACAATTCCGATGACCAAACATTAGTAGTTAAAATTCGTTCTCTTGGAACCCAATTGGCATAGACATCAGCCAAAGAATTTATAGCTTCCTGTCCTTCAGGTGTTGTCTCACCTCCAATTAAAACCCGATCTGGGGATAGTAAATCTTCTACAGCGGTTCCTTCAGCTAGGAACTCCGGATTCGAAAGTATTTGAAATTGTACCCCGTTTCCAGTATTGTCTAAAATGCTCTTCAAAGCTTCGGCTGTTCTAACAGGCAAAGTCGATTTCTCAACAATGATTTTATTGTTTTTGGCTACTTTGGCAATTTGTCGGGCGCAAAGTTCGATATGCTTTAAATCGGCTGCCATACCTTTTCCGGTACCGTAAGTTTTGGTTGGCGTATTTACTGATATAAAAATCAAATCTGCTTCATCAATGGCCTTGTCAACTTCTGTAGAAAAAAACAAATTCTTCCCACGAACATTGCCAACCATTTCATTTAATCCAGGTTCATATATTGGAATATTATTAACATCTTTATCATTCCAAGCCGCTATCCGGGCTTCGTTTAAATCGACTACCGTAACTTTAATATCAGGACATTTTTGGGCAATAACTGCCATCGTTGGTCCACCAACATATCCTGCACCAATGCAACAAATATTTTTAATTTTCATGTTGATTTTTATTTTAAATTATTCCAATACCATTTCACCGCTTCTTTTAAACCGGCTTGAAAAGAGTATTTTGGATTATAGTTTAATAATTTTTTTGCTTTATCAATACTTGCCAAAGAATGAGGAATATCCCCAACTCGATTTGGGCCATGTACTACATCAATACCAGCAATAGCGGAATCAAATTCGGACAAGTATACTTTTAAGTAAGAAACCATATCATTTAGTGTTGTTCTATCACCAAAAGCGGTGTTATAAACAGTATTAATAGCTTCCGGATTTTGAGTCAACATAGCCAACTCATTCATATGAATAACATTATCTATATAAGTAAAATCTCTTGAAAAATTTCCGTCACCATTAATTATCGGACTTTCATGTTTCATCAATTGCATCACAAACTTTGGAATAACGGCAGCATAGGCACCATTAGGATCTTGTCTTCTTCCAAACACATTAAAATAACGCAATCCTATCGTTTCAAAACCATATGTATTACTGAAAATTTCAGCATATAACTCATTTACATATTTTGTAATAGCATACGGCGAAAGAGGTTTTCCAATTATATCCTCTACTTTTGGCAAAATTTCTGAATCACCATAAGTGGAAGAACTTGCAGCATAAATAAATCTTTTCACACCGGCGTCTCTTGAGGCAACAAGCATATTTAAAAAACCAGAAACATTAACTTCATTACTCGTAATAGGGTCATTTATAGAGCGTGGAACAGAACCCAACGCGGCCTGATGCAATACATAATCAACACCAATAACAGCATTTTTACATTGCTCTAAATTTCTAATATCACCTTCTATTAATTTAAAATTTTTATGTTGCAGAAATTCGGTAATATTATGTTTATGACCTGTAGCAAAATTATCAAGGCAAATAACAAAATATCCTTTAGACAAAAAATATTCACACAAATTAGTACCAATAAATCCGGCACCACCAGTTATTAATACTGTATTTTTAATTATTTCCATTACTAAATTTTTTCAATATTCGATATTTCCATTTAGCGAAAAATCCTTTAGGTTCTTCATCTTCATGATAGCCGTTTCCATAGCCATAACCGTAGCCGTAGCCGTAGCCATAGCCGTAGCCAGCACCATATTTTGCTTTATTTTCATAACCATTAAATATGATGCTTACATTGTTAAGCTCGCCACGCTTGGTTCTGTTATTTAATAACGTTAACATTTCTTTTTTGGTGAAATTCTGACGTATTATATATAAGGTAACATCACAATATTGAGATAATTCTAGAGCATCAGAAACTAATCCAACAGGTGGCGTATCAAGTATAATATAATCATACTTTTTCTTTAACTCTCCTATCATTTCTTTCATAGAATCCCCAAGAATTAATTCTGAAGGGTTAGGAGGAATTGGTCCAGATGTAATAACATCAAGATAAGGAATCTGTGTTTTTTTAATAACTTCCTCAAGTGTATTTTGACCGATTAAAAAATTAACAGCACCGATTTCGTTTTGGATATTAAAATCATCAAAGATTTTTGGTTTTCTTAAATCCAATCCCAGAATAATAGTCTTCTTTTCGCTTAACGCAAAGACTGTAGCAATATTTAAGGAACAATATGTTTTTCCTTCACCACTAACAGAGGATGTTAGCATTAACGTTTTTGAACCATCAATGTTATTTTTTTTATATAAAAACTGTAAAGAGGAACGAATGGCTCTAAAGGATTCAGAAAGGGCAGATTTTGGTCTTTCAAAAACTGACAAATTACTTTCTGAATGTTTAACACCAACTATACCGATCAATGGCAATTGGGTTTGAGATGAAATATCTTCAATATTTTGAACTGAATTACTAATAAAGAAAATGAAAAAAACCAATGCTAATGGGATTAATATTCCCATAAAGAAAGCTAAGACATAGTTGACACTGGTTTTTGGACCTAATAAACCGCCGCCAACATCTTTGGCAGGATCAATAAATTGTATGTCTGATAAGTTAGCTGCTTTAACTATAGATGCCTCGCTTCTTTTTTGTAAAAATGTATTGTAGATATTATCACTTAAATTGTACTTTCTTGATAACTTTAACCATTCCTGTTTGTTTTCGGGAAGCCTGCTGATTTCACTTTCAATTTTTGCAATTTTTTTATTTACCCCATTTAAGTCATACTGCAATGAATTTCTGTAAGTTGATTCGTTTTCAAGCAATACTTTCTTTATTGATTGTATTTCATTATCCAATCTTTCATAAGAGAATGTACCCTTTACAGAATATTCTAATTCCGAACGCTGTATCGATAAAGCTATTATTTTGCCAACATTCGTATTAATGTTTGGTTCATCAATTCCGGCAATAGTCGGCGCCGGCAATTTTGAAAAATCAACGCTATTCTTTAAATAACTTCTTAATGAACTTAAATATGCTATTTTTCTTTCTACAGCATCTTTTTGGGCATCATAATCCAACAATTGATTTTTAAAGCTTGTTCCGCCTTGTTCAATATCAATTATGTTGTTGTTTTTACCAAAATCCTTTATTTCATCACCTGAGTTTTTTAATTGTTTCTCCATTGAGCCTAGGGTCTCATCAATGAAACTTATAGTATTATCGGCAAATTTATTCTTATTGTCTAGCTGTCTTTTAATTAATACATTGACTGTAGTATTAAGAAAATCAACCATCCTGTCTTTATTTGTTCCTTGCACACCTATTTTAAGAATGGAACCCGCTTTTTCATCAATTACAACATTTAATCCCATACATGCAGAAACAGTATTATCAAAAGAATTGAACCTAACTAATATTTCTTCATTGAAGTTATTCTCTTCAAAATTTGATATGTCTAATTTCCAATTAAGGAAGGGCAAATTAACCGTTTCGCCAATTTTAAATATTTCCTTGAATTCTTTATTTTCTATTGGAACTATTGATTTTTTATTATCAATGTATCTTATAACTTGTGCAGTATTGGTCTGAAAAGGAATAGTAATTTGATACGAATTATTTGAAACCATTTTTACTTTTATAAACTGGCCGAATAATTGATTTTTATTTTTATCTAAGGTTATTTTGAATGGAACCTGACCATAAACATCCTGTAAAAAATATTTTGTTTGTTTGAAATAATCAATATAAAATTGTAATTTATCAACTACTAATTCATTATGCGATCTTGATTTTAAAGTAGTAGAAATCATCTGAACTTTATCAGAAGTTCCACCCCAATTAAAAACTAAACTTGTATTTGAAGTAAAAAACGGATTGTTTTCTTCCTGAACTGCTATAGTGGTTTCAATACCATATATCTTTTGTTTCCTAACATTAACTTGATGGGCAATAGAAAACGCGATAATTAGCCCAACCACAAACCACTTCCAATAACTCAACGTTTTAATTAAAAAACCTTTAAAATCAAAGCTGTTTTGTTTATCAAAAAAAGTAAAATCTTTTACGTCTAACATGAAAAATGGTGTTAATTTCTAAGAAGCAAATAAGTGGTTGTTGCTAACGATATGAGAGCAATTATTGAAGTCAGTGATTCAATACCAGTTTTTCCTGTACCCCATGTTTTTTGTTTCAATGGATTAACCAATATATAATCATTTGGCTGTAGATAAAAACAAGGTGAATTAACCGCTTTGGCATCTGTTAAATCTATACTGAAGGTTTGATTACCTTGAGGAAATCTTCTTATTACTTTTACATTTTTTCTGTCACCGGTAATTGGAATATCTCCAGAATTAGCAATAGCTTCCATGATATTAACCTTGTCTTGATATAATATTTTTGTCCCAGTACTCCCAACTTCTCCATTTATAGTATATCGAAAACCTGCTAACTTCACAACCACATAAACTCCCGCTTCATTTTTAAAATATTTGTCTAAAAGTATTTTTTCAATTTTAATTCTCACTTCTTCAACTGTAAAGCCTAAAACATTCATCTCACCAAGAATAGGCAATCTGATGTTGCCATGGTCATCAACAGAATATCCATTGTAATAAATGCTTTGTTCATTAACATTTCCTGTCGCTGCCGCTCCTTCTGTATTATTAAAAATTGCAACTAATTTTGGATCTATAGCTTTTACATTGATGCTTAAGATATCATTAGTTTGAAGTCGATACGGATTTTGATTAGAAGGAGTTACTATTTCATTAGTAGCAGTTTTTTTTTCTTGTAAATAAATCAAATCTTTTTTTGGGATACAAGAAGCAACTAAAATGCTCAGAAGAAGCAGTAAATATATTTTAGATTTGTTCATTATTTTAAATAAAAAATTAGCAAACAAAGATAGTTTTTCAATTCTAATTACAAAAATGTAGCTTGCTATTATTTAGTTATATATTTTTTAAGGTGTTTTCAAAAGGTATCCGGTTCAAAATACTTCGTCCCAAAGTAACCTCATCGGCGTATTCTAATTCATCGCCAACTGCAATTCCGCGGGCAATGGTAGATGTTTTTACTTCATAATCTTTTATTCTTTTAAAAATATAAAAATTAGTCGTATCTCCTTCCATTGTTGAGCTTAGCGCAAAAATTAACTCTTCAACTTTTCCCAATTTTACTTTTTCAACCAAAGAATCAATATTTAATTGACTTGGACCAACACCATCAATTGGAGAAATTTTACCTCCTAAAACATGATAAATTCCTTTAAATTGATTCGTGTTTTCAATGGCCATAACATCGCGAACATCTTCAACAACACAAATTATTTTATGATTTCTATTGGGATTATTACATATTTCACAAACTTCGACGTCGGAAATATTGTGACAACTTGTACAAAATTTAATTTCCTCACGCATTTTTGTTAATGCTTGAGATAAAAATTGGGTTTGTTCCGAAGGCTGTTTTAATAAATGTAAGACCAACCGCAAAGCTGTTCGCTTTCCAATTCCCGGTAATTGAGCTATTTCGTTTACTGCTTTTTCAAGCAATTTTGAAGAAAATTCCATAGGGCAAAAGTAGGTAATTTGAAAATTAGATGATTTTAAAATTTGAAAATGTTTTATTAAGCTTTAAAAAAAGATGTTGTTGAAACAATGCTAATGAAATAAAGAATTTTGACTTTATGAATTAAATCATTTTGAAATCTTCAAATTTTCAAATTACCACATTAATTTTGTATTTTGGTTGCCAATAAAATTAACTCTATGTCACCAACAACTATTCTTATCATTATTATTCTTTATTTCGGAATATTGATTTTAATTTCCAATTTGGTCAGCAAAAAAAGCTCCGATAATGATACGTTTTTTAAAGCCAATAAAAACTCGAAATGGTATTTAGTTGCCTTTGGAATGATTGGGACAGCCTTGTCTGGAGTTACTTTTATTTCTGTTCCCGGTGAAGTGGGAAATCCCGATTTGCAGTTCAAATATTTTCAGTTTATTCTCGGAAATGCAATTGGATTTTTAATCATTGCCAAAGTCTTGCTCCCGCTCTATTACCGCATGAATCTGACATCGATTTACAGTTATATTGAACAGCGTTTAGGTGTTGTTAGTTATAAAACGGCGGCTACTATTTTCTTAATCAGCAGAACAATTGGTTCTTCTTTTCGATTGTATTTAGTGGTTATTGTATTGCAACGTTATGTATTTGATGCATTCAATGTTCCATTTGCGTTAACAGTTTTGATTTCTTTGGGATTAATATTTTCTTACACCTATCGCGGTGGATTAAAAACCATTATTATTACAGATACGTTACAAACTTTTTTCTTAGTTTCTTCAGTGTTTTTGACGATAATTTTTGTTTGTCATAGTCTTGATTTTGGAGCAATCGAAGCTTTTGAAGCCGTAAAAAATAGTAATTATTCTAAAGTGTTTTTCTATGAAGATTACCTGAAAGGCAACTTTGTCCTAAAGCAAATTCTAGGCGGAATTTTCGTAACTATAGCCATGGTTGGGCTAGACCAAGATTTGATGCAAAAAAATCTGAGTTGCGCAAACATAGGTGAAGCACAAAAAAACATGTTTACCTTCACGGGAATTTTTGTTATAATCAATATTTTCTTTTTGAGTGTGGGTGCTTTGCTTTACATGTTTGCTGAGAAAAATGGCATCCAAATTCCAATGATAGATGGTGTGGCAAGAACCGATTATTTATTTCCTGAAATTGCTTTCAAACATTTGAGCATTGTGCCGGCAATCATCTTTTTATTGGGACTAACTGCCGCTACATTTGCCACAACCGATTCGGCTTTGACCGCTTTGACAACATCATTTTGCGTCGATTTTTTAGGAATGGATAAAACCGAAAATCAAAAGAAACCCAACATAATAAGAACGCGTCATTATGTGCATATTGGCTTTTCAATGCTGATGTTTTTGGTTATTATAATTTTTAATTCACTAAATGACAAGTCGGTAGTTACGATGATTTTTAAAGTGGCAAGTTATACGTATGGACCACTTTTAGGATTGTATGCCTTTGGTTTATTTATGAAATCGAAAACGGTGCACGACAAGTTTGTGCCTTTTATTTGCTTACTTTCTCCACTGATTTGCTTTCTTATTAGTAAAAATTCAGTAGCACTTTTTGGAAATTATGTAATTGATAACGAACTGATTATCGTAAATGGATTAATTACTTTCCTTGGTTTGTTGTTGATTAGTAAACCTGCAACAGAGAATACACGTTATTAATACTGAAATAAATTCAGCTCTAATACTGATTTGTAGCCAATAAAACCAATGTACAAGCTACCTCGACTTTAATTCCGTTGCTTTCTAGCAATTGATAAAACTGAGGATTTTCCGTTCCCGGATTGAAGATTACTCGCTTTGGCTTGGTTTCTATAATGTAGTTATAATAGTCTCTTTGACGAAGCGGATTTAGGTATAATGTCACTGTATCAATATTGGCAAGTGGAATTTGTTTCGTATAAATTTTTATTCCGGCAACTTCACCTTGATTTTGTCCAATAGCCAAAACAGAATGTCCTTTTTCGACAAGCATTGTTATTGCTTTGAAAGCATATCTATCGGGTTTTGTGGTAGCACCAAGAACCAGCGTTTTTTTGTTTTTCATAATTTCATTTCTTGGTGTCAAAGATAATAGTAACTTTATAATCGGGCAGGTTTATTTAACTTCTATTTAATAATTAAAGTAAAATTCAAAATTTATCTTTGCCAAAAAAAATATGGAGCTTTTTATTTTTCTATTAGCAGCGCTTTTTTCGGTTCTAAATCCCATTGGCACAGTGCCAATTTTTGTAGGTTTAACTCAAGATTATTCCAAAAAAGAACGATCAAAAGTTTCATTACTTACGGCTTTGAATGTTTTTATTATATTGATTATTTCCTTTTTTATTGGCCAATATGTTTTAGAATTTTTCGGAATAACCATTACCGCACTCCGAATTGCTGGAGGTATTATCATTGCAAGTTCAGGCTTTTCTTTGCTAAATGGAAAATTTAGTAAAAATAGAGGTATTGATAAAAAAGTAGAGGAAGATATTCAAATGAGAAATTCAATAGCGCTTACACCACTTGCAATGCCAATGCTAGCTGGACCCGGTTCTATATCGCTATTGATTGCTTTCTATCAAGAGCACAACACTACTAATGAAATTATTTTTTCTTCATTAGCCATTTTAATTGTTAGTGTTTTAATTTTTATAGTTTTACGCAGTGCTCACTATTTGGCAAAAATTCTTGGAGCATCCGGTATTGTTGCCATATCAAGAATCATAGGCTTTCTAACAATTGCCATCGGAATTCAATACATTATCAGCTCGGTTTTGAGCATTGTTAGAGGAATTTAATGCATATTATTATGAAAAAAACACTTATACTATTCGCTGGAATTACGTTATTTATTAGTTGTAAATCGGGTCAAAATAAATCATCAAAAAACAGTTCTGAATTAAATGAATTAGTTTCTATAATGCAAGGACATTATTCTTCTGAAATTCAATCTAAAGAAGATAAAGATTATTATAACATCTCGCTCAGAATGACTCCAATATGGAAAGAAAAAGGAAATTATCTTTTTGTAGAGCAAGCCATTTTTGACAAACAAGACAAACCCTATAGAGTAAGAGTATATAGAGTTACTCAAAAATCGGAAAACGAATTTATTAGTGAAATATTTACAATCAAAAACGAAAAAGATTGGATAGGAAAATGGGCAACTCCAAAAGATTATGACAAACTAACTGAGTCAGATATTGAATTGAAAGAAGGTTGTCAAGTAACCTTAAAAAGAGAAGGTAAAAAGAAATTTTCCGGAGCCACAGGCGACAAAACTTGTCCAAGTGAATTAAGAGGTGCCAGCTTTGCAAATTCAATAGTAACTGTTAGTCAAAATGAAATTTTATCTTGGGATCAGGGATTTGATAAAGAAGGAAAACAAGTTTGGGGTGCAACCAAAGGTGGATATCGTTTCATAAAAATGAAATAATAACGGATAGAAAATTACAAATTTGAAATAACAAATCCCAAAGTCCAACTATAACATTGGCCGATGGGATTTTTTTGTTATTTAACTTTCCGAAGAATGAAAAATCTCTATAAACCACCATATAAACTAAATGGGATTCGTCCTCCGTCAGTATGACAATAGGGTTATTCTTTAGGAAGAAAAATCTCTGCCATCATGCATCGTGCACTTCCTCCACCGCAAGCTTCAATGGTATCTAAACTAGAATGAATAATTTCAACATGTGCTTCGAGTTGAGCAATTTGTTTTTTGGTTAAACTTTTATAGGCAGATTCGCTCATCACTAAAAATCTTTTGTCGTTTTTACCTTTTACTTCTAGCATGTTACCTGCAAAGTTATTCACTTGCTCTTCGGTAATTAAGATGATTTCTTTGTCATCACCACGCAGGCTATCTAGAACCATTTTGCGTTCTTTTTTATCATCGATAGAATCGGCACAAATTACAACAAAAGAATCACCAAGACACATCATAACATTAGTATGATAAATCAGTTTTCGTTCGCCATTAACCGTTTGAAATGCTTCAAAGATAACAGGAGTTAATTCAAAATCTTCACAAAATTCAATCATAACTTCTTCGTCAGCTCTAGGCGAAAGTGCGCAATAGGCTTTTCCGTTTTCTCTGTCTAAAAGTAAACTTCCTGTTCCTTCTAGAAAAACATTATCTTCTTCTGCCGAAGTATAATCTACAATTTGGTTTATTTTAAAACCTTCATCTTCGAGAGTGTCAAGTATATCTTCTCGTCTTTCAGCTCGACGGTTTTCAGCAAACATTGGGTACAAAGCCACATCTCCATTTTCATGAAACGAAATCCAGTTATTTGGAAAAATACTATCAGGTGTGTTTGGTTCTAGAGTATCTTCAACCACAATTACATTTACACCTACTTTTCGCAACTTATTTACAAAAGTGTCAAACTCTTGTTGGGCTTTGGCATTCACCGTTTCAGGAGAAAGTCCGTCAAGTACTTTTTGGTAATAATTATTCACAGCCGTTTGCTCGTTCATACGAAAAGCTACAGGACGAATCATCAATATGGAATTGGTAGTTTGTTTCATGTATTTTTTAGTTTATGGTTTATGGTTTTAAGTTTAAGGTTTCTATTGATACATAATAACAATAAACTACAAACCACAAACAGATTTAATCTCTAATTAATGGTAAAGTCGAGCAGCGCAAAAGTCCTTCTTGCTTTGCTATTTCGGCATAGGGTATTTCTTCAACAACAAAACCGTTTTCACGAAGCCAATTGTTTAATCTTGTAAAGTTTTTTTCTGAAACCACTACGTTTTCATCGATAGAAAACACGTTGGAATTCATATGATACATTTCGTCACGGGTGATGTGAAACAGATTTTCTTTTCCAAATAGTTTAACTAAAAAAACATAATCTGCTTCTTCACGAAAACCACTTTTATAAATTATTCCTTTTGTTTTTCCAACAGGTTGAAAGCAACAGTCGAGATGCAAAGCATTGTCACGGGCTTCTAATTTTGATTTTACCAAGTCAAATTCTTTGACAATTTTATTCGGGAATAAGGCTTTTATATAGTTCACACCTTGCATATTTGTTCGTGCCGTGATGTAATCTTTATAATCAGAACCTTTATAAGTTCCGATGAAAATATAATCATTCCAAAGCATAACATCTCCACCTTCTATATGAACTTCTTCGGGCGGGCGGACCACTTTTGTAGGATCTATTTGGTCGATGATATATTGTATAGCATCTAATTCGCGTTCTCTTTCAGGAAGAATATTAGCTTTAATAAAAATATCATCTATTACAAAACCGATATCACGTGTAAAAATCTGATTGTAGTTTTCAATCATTTGCGGACGAAAAACTTTCACATTATACTTTTTAAAAACTTGATTGAAAGCTTCCATTTCTTTAACCATATCGGCTTCAACTGGATACGTTCCTGCTAAAATATGTTCTAAAGATTTTGGGTCGTAGGCTTCGTCTTTTGTTGGCGACGGACCATTATTTAAAGCAGAACCAAGCACAACAGCTTGTAGTCGTGATGTTTCGTTTTTTACATTTAATTGAAGCATAAAATAACTTTTGGCAATGGACAAATATAACAAAGCTTCCCAATTATGAGAAGCTTTGTTTATAAGTATTTAAACATGCTCTGATATGATGTGTAAATTAAATATTGATTTTTAAATTGTGGTGAAGACCTATCAAGCGTAAATTAGTTTTATTTATTCGCCATTTCGGTATAGACCCTATTAGTTACTTCTTTAAGAAGTTTTGATAATGTTTTATTATCCTTGCCTTTGGTCATTATAGTTAATAAAAAAGGTTTGTTGTAGGCATAAATAATGGCTGATTCATGTAACTGCATTTCTACTTGACTACCCGATTCTCCGAATTTGTGAATTATTGGTGTTCCTTTTGGTAATCCACTCACCATACCTTCTTTAAAATTGCATTCACTCAAAAGCTTTGCCGCAAATTCCGAATCATCAATAGTTAAATAACATGCATTATAAATAGCTCTAAAAAACAATGAATATTGAGAAGTTGTAAAAAAATATTGTGTTGCGTAAATATTAGGTACTTCTAAACCCATATCGGTAAAAAGTTTTTGTATAACTTCTGTTTTCATATTAGACTCTAACAATATTGTTGCTTTATTGTCTGAATATTTTATCATATAAGTCAACAATTCTTTTACCGTATAACTTTGTCCTAATTGAATAGACTTTGATTTATATGCTACATTTTTACCATCGTTTATAGACTTATCATAACTAATGCGCTTATTGATAAAGCTCGGATCTTTTTCACACATTTTTAAAATACTAATCAAAACTGGTACTTTAAAAAGAGAACCTGGCTCAAATTTATCAGTTTCATTAACACAAATCCAATCATTGGTGGAAAACTGTCTGAGATAAACTGAAGCTGAAGTAACTCCTTCAAAATTCTTATATCTATCAACAATTTCAACAATTTGCTGTTTAATATCCTGCATGTTTTCTGACTCACATTCGTCATCAACAAACATTATAGGTTTTATATATTTTAAACCATCCAAACGTTTTATATCATATTTACAGTAATATTCACTATTTGCTGTTTCTGAAGTATTTTCATCACAATTGATCCAACTAGTAATCGAAAAGAAAACTAATACGGCAAGTGCAGAAAAAATTAACAAAGAAAGCAAAGAAAACTTTTTTTCTAAAAAAGGCATATTTTTAATTTTTTAATAATTATGCAATATTAGTCATTAATTTGAACAACTATATGCGATTTTGCAATTATTTAGATGCATAATTTGTTAAAAAAGTAAACTTTACTTTTATAGATAATATAACAATCTGTCTATAAATGTACAATTAGTTCTTAATTAGCTTTTTAGTATATACTTGTCCGTTTTCTGAAGTTACGTTTATTATGTATATACCATTAGCATAACTGCTCACATCTATTAAAGTTTTATCTGTTTTTTCAATATTTCGCTCATTTACAATTTTACCATCGATAGTTGAAATGGTTACTCTATTAAATTTAGAGTCGTTCATTATTACCTCTATAGTGCTGCTAGACGGATTTGGCACTATGGCAAAATCTTTTAACACTTTTATCAAGTTGATTGTCTCATCACCATTTGAAGTGTCACCAGTTCTCGGATTAGTATTAGTCTCTTGTACTTTATAAGTATAATTTGCAGAACAACCTTCGGGATATGCCGAAAATTGTGCCCCTAAAACGGCTTCAAAACCCGGATTTAATTCAACATAATTAGCGGCATGATACACTACTCCATTTGATAAAGCATTATCTCCAACAGAAACAATATTTGCTGCCTTAATCCAATCCGATCTTTCCTTTTTCTTTACTATTGAAGGAGCCAAATTATTAACATCATCTGCGGGAGATGCTAATGTTAAGATGGGTAAACAACAATCTATAAAAGTAACATCGGGACCAATATTAGCAGAGTTATCAGATATAGTGTAAATAAATGTCCCCGCGGGGCAATTTACATTGAAATTGGCATCAATATGAAATTCGAAATTTCCAGTTGGACTTGCTCCAAACATACTCGGTAAAACAGTAAAACAAAATGTATTAGTTGTGAGTTGTGTTGGTGCGTTAACTGTTCCTATGACTGTACCATTTTGAGTAATATCTAATGATATTGAACTTAAAGTAGCATTCAATGGCGTCTGATAAGTTCCACAAACCTGAATAGGTGTATTGCCAATAGTATCCGGACAGTTGATATTAGTTGCATTTGTATTCAGCGCACCTAATCTAGGAGTAGCGCAAACTGAACCGCAGATATTATCAATATAAACTGTTCCAAAATGTGCCGAAGGCTGACAGTCACTAACCGTAAATTCAATTGTTCCGGGTTGGTTTAGAATTTCACCAACATTCAATCGAGCACAAATCCAATCGGTATAAAGTACTCTTCTGTTGTTACTAACATATATTACATTAAATAAGCAATTATCAGGATTAGCTATAATACATATTTCATCTACAACATTATTAAATTGGTCTAATACCCTAACTCTAAAAAAGGGTTGAATTGGTTGTCCATGAGCTGGCTTGTTGTCCATTATCAACGAAAAATTAAAATCAATCGTTTCTTGATTTATATTTGGAAAATAACGAGAAACCGTTGTGATGTCTGACGAACCAAATCCTTGTTCATTGTTTAACTTTATACATTTGTTTCCACCACTTGGAAATAAGGTAGGAATGTTTACCCCTAAACCTGCTAATGTTGGATCATATTG
This sequence comes from Flavobacterium sp., assembly GCF_049318325.1. Classification (GTDB taxonomy): domain Bacteria; phylum Bacteroidota; class Bacteroidia; order Flavobacteriales; family Flavobacteriaceae; genus Flavobacterium. The sequence goes on from NZ_JBMOGQ010000006.1 coordinate 25,052, forward strand.
AGTATAACCCGGACTTGTATTGTCAATCAATGTTACTGCAGCGTTTAAATCATTGTTAGCCGGCGTTACAGCATTTAAAACGGTTGGAGCTGTTGGCGTGGCGCACGATAAAAAAAAATGCAGTGCCCGAAGCTGGTTGCGGGTGTGCATCTGACCAGAAGGTATAACCTGCAGTCCCGTTTTCAAAATCACCATTCACACATAATTGTTGCACAGAAAGAGGCATAGGTCTTGCGAAATAACTGTCTTTTTTATCCGGATTTTCGGAAAAGAATAGCTTTCTTAATTCGTAAACTTTTGTTTTTTTAATTGCGTTTTGCAATTCAGCATCCGTAAACTCTTCTTCACTTCTAAGATGGGTGATTAGATCTTCTGTAACTTCTTTTGACAACACATAATTATTGTAATTATTGTCAATGAATTTCTGAATTTCTAATTCGATTTGGTTAGCAGATGAAATTCTTTTTTCTTCAGAACTCAAATACTCATTGAGCTGTGCTGAAATGTTATAAGAATTAAAACAAATAGCACAAACTATAACTGTTTTTAGTATCTTATACATATTAATCTTCGTTAGCTGTTAATACCTTTACTTGTTTTTTTAACTCTTCAATATCCTTGATGTTCTTTTCAATGGTTTTATTTTGATCAATAATGTAAAGCATCATCTCTTCAATTTTAGCCATATGTTTAGCCTGCATTTCCGCTAAGTCTAGTCCATTTTTGGCCAACTCACTTGCTGAATCAATTCCAGGTAAATGCTTATGAATTGCAATATATTCCTCTACATTTTTCAAAGGCATTAAGTCATAATTTTTTTCAAAAACATAATCCGCCCAATTGGCTGTACTTCTCAATGCTACTTTCACTTTTTCTGTTAGAATTCCACCTTCAACAAACAATTTATAATTTCCCGAAGTTGTTGGATAAGTTGCTGATGTACCAATATAGATTTTGCTATTCGTATCAGAAGCGGCTGATTGGAACCAAATATTACTATTGTTCATAGTAACCACTCTGTTTCCATTTGTTGTGGTTGCGCTATTTATGGTTCCGTTATTGGCATAAAGACTTGCATCTCCTGCTGATATAACATAAGGCGAGGCAGAAGTCCCGCTGCCACTCACTGTAACATTGGTTCCAGCTGTTACACTTGTATTAGGTATATTAAACGATCCACCTCCATTAGAAAGCGTAACTGTATTTCCTGTTTGAGAAAGCGTTTGTGGTGTATCAACATAGGTTGGAAGTGTCACACTATTTCCATTAGATATAGATAAAGTATTACCATTTAACGCTAACGATTGTGCATCAGTATCATTAAATGTTGGCAATGTAAATGAACCTCCTCCATTTGAAAGGGTAATTGTATTTTCTGATTGAGTAAGTATTTGAGGAGTATAATTATATGTTGGAAGCGTAACACTATTTCCATTAGATATAGATAAAGTGCTACCTGTTAATGATAATGACTGCTCATCTGTTTCTGGCAAATTTACTGGAGCACTAGCAACGCCATTAACAGTAGTTATCAATTGATTGTTGCTATTTACAGAATTAGAAATAGAATTAATAATTGTTGATGAAGAAGAAATACTATTTACATTACTAGTCATCAAATTAGCGTTTGATGTTAAAACATTCGTTTCGATTGGATTGGCAATTTTATTTAAAACAACATCTCCATTTTGATTAACAGTTAAAAATCTATTAGATGCTATAGATGTGGCTGGAGTAAAATTACTAGTCAAATCTGTAAAACGCAGACCGGAATTACCATTTATTCCTGAAGTTATTTCAACTTTATTGTTGGGTGAAGAAGTACCTATACCAACCTTTCCTTCAACTATTAAACCACTTGTAGGAGCTACAATTCCGGGAGTAACACCGTTTGGCGTAAAATTATTACCAATAGCAACACCGCCTTTTATATCTAATCTGTTAACCGGAATGACATTGTTACCCAAACCAATTCCTGTATTTCCATTTTTTTGGATAAAGATTTTTTGATTCCCCAATCCATCCGCAAAAATTATTGAATTACTCGTATCGTTTCCAGCTAAAATTGGTGTAGATGGAGATTTCGGAACCGTAATTCTATTCCCTAAAAAAACATTGTTGCTTCCATTCAATAAATTGATTGCAGTCTCTGCTCCAATAAAAATATTAGAATCTCCTGTTAGTAAATTTCTTGGACTATAACTTCCCAAAACTGTATTGGAACTTCCTAAATTAGTTAATAATGTTGCATAACCAATCGCAGTATTATTGTTTCCGCTAATATTAGCTTCTTGAGATCTATGACCTATAGCAATATTAGATGAACCTGATTTATTATTAGATAAAGAACTTGTTCCAAAGGCACAATTTAACCTTCCATTTCCATTCAAAGCTAATGCCTGATTACCAAAAGCACAGTTAAATCCTCCAGTAGTATTGCTTAATGTTCCAACCCCAAAAGCACTATTGCTATTACTAGTATTGTTTCTTAGAGCATTCACGCCATATCCAGTGTTGTAATTTCCAGTATTAACTAGACCTGAATTTTCACCTGTAAAAGTATTATCAACTTGTCCGTTAACTCTATAAATAGTTCCAACGAAAATTAACACTGTAAAAAGAAGGGTAATTTTTATTTTCATAACTAAATAATTTATACGTTAATAATTCAATTAAAAGTGATTCTATTTTTTCATTTTTAACAACAACTTGATAATTAACCAATTTTAATCTTATAATAGTGAGATTAATATTTTAACACCTGATTGTTATTATTTTGAATATGATATCGTAAATCTTATATCAAAAGTAAATAGTTTATTTAAAAAACATCCATTAAAAGCATATTTAATCGATGAAATGCATATTTTAAATATTTTATATTATATTTATCTTACATTTTTAATCTATTAATAAAAATAAAGAGGTGAAAAGTAAGTCCAAAAAAAATCCCTATCGAATTGATAGGGATGTTGTTGGTTTTCAAAAATTACCAAATGACTACTCTTTCGCTTTCCGGCAAGTACATTTTATTGCCAGGTTTTACATTAAATGCTTTATAGAATTCAGGAATATTCATTAATGGTCCATTTATCCTGAATTGAGCCGGTGAATGTACATCAGAAATTATTTGTCTAGATAAAGCTTCATCTTTAGCATTTACCATCCAGGCATAACCATATGCTAAGAAGTATCTTTGATCAGGTGTTAGATTACTTATTTTTTCTTTATTCTTGTATTGTGCTGTTTTTTTGAAAGCTTCGTATCCCATAACAACACCACCTAAATCAGCAATGTTTTCACCTTGTGTCGCATCACCGTTAACAAACTTACCTTTGAGCGGTTCAAACTTATTGAATTGAGCAACAATTGCTTTTGTTTTCTGAGTAAATTTTGCTTTATCTTCTGCTGTCCACCAGTCGTTCAAATTCCCTTTGTCATCGTATTGACTTCCCTGATCATCAAAACCATGTGTAATTTCGTGACCAAATGTAGAACCGCCAATAATACCATACAAAATAGCATCATCAGGCATTCTACCTTCAAATCCAGGAACCAAAATATTACAGGCAGGAACACAAATTTCATTGTTGCTTGGATTGTAATAAGCATTATATGTTTGTGGATACATTCCCCATTCTGTTCTATCTACAGGTTTGCCATATTTATTAATCATATAATTGTATTCCCATTTATTCACAGCCATAACATTGGCGCAATAGTCATTTCTATTTATAGTAACACTACTCATATCCTTCCATTTATCAGGATACCCAACCTTCATTACAATTTTACTTAATTTAAAAAGTGCTTTTTTCTTGGTAGTCTCACTCATCCAATCTAATTTTTTGATGTGTTCAGCATAAACATCACGAATGTTATTTCCAATTTCTAATAGTTTTTCCTTAGAACCTTCAGGTAAATAATCCTTTATGTAAACTTGCCCTATCAATTCACCTAATGATCCATCTGTTTGCTCCACAATTCTTTTCCATCTCGGTTTTTGATCTTTTACGCCATTCATTATAGTTGAATAGAATGTAAAGTTTTGCTTTTCGATTGCGCTATTCAAAAAAGAAGCATATGAGTTAATCAAATCCCATTTCAAATAAGTTTTCCAATCTTCTATACTATATGTGGTAACAATTTTATCCAATCCTTTGAAAAATTCAGGTTGACCAACAATTAAGGTATCGGCTTTTGTGATGCCTAATTTTGGCAAAACATTTTCCCATGCGATAGATGGTGTTGACGATTTGAATTGAGCCAAAGTCATTTTGTTGTAATTCTTTATTGGGTCACGAAGAGCTTCCAGTTTTCTGCTATTTTTAGCCAAATCGGTTTCCAAATTAATAATTGTAGACGCTGCCTTATTTGCTTTAGTGGCATCTTCACCCATTAATTTAAACATTGCTTCCAAATGATTTATATATTCAGTTCTAATCTTTACTGTTTCGGCATCAGTATTAAAATAGTAATCTCTATTACCTAATCCCAATCCACCTTGAGAAAAAAACAAAGCATTTTTAGAACTTATTTTATCATCTTGTCCAACATAAAAAGAAAACGCCGGACCAGCTCCTATCGTATGGAGATAACCTATAGTATTCATTAACGTTGGGACATCTTTTATTGCATCAATTTTCGATAAATCACTTGATAATGATTTAAGCCCAACTTTTTCAATAGATATAGTATCCATTCCAGAAGCATAAAAATCACCTATTTTTTGTTCGTTACTCCCTTTTGGTGCAGTTTTATTTGCTGCTGATTTTTCGCAGATGTCTTTAATTTGAGCGTTAATAGTATCACCTATAGTTCTAAAAATACCGTTACTACTTTCCGTGCTTGGAATTGGGTGTTTTGCAAACCAACCACCATTGGCATAATGAAAAAAATCATCTCCTGGATATACAGTTGTGTCTCGATTAGTAATTAGAGGATCTTCATATTGAATTTCTTTTTTACTACAGCTTAGAAAGAATAAAGCCGAAAGCATGCTAAGGGTAAGTTTGTTTTTTAATTGCATAGGTTTATTGGTTTCAAAATTTTTGGTTTTTATTTAATAATAAAGTTGCCAAATTTATAGTATTATGGCTAATTAAAATGAAATTAAATAAAAAAGTGTCACGAAAATCGTGACACTTTTTTAAATATTAAGGAAAAACTATTTTTTCTCTTCTACTTTTTTAGAAGCGCAGCAAGATGTTTTTTTCTCTGAACTACAAGATTTCTTTTCTTCCATAGAACAGTTTTTTTCAGTTTTTGCTTTTTTCTTTTTCTCTTTTGGTGTTTCATGAGCATTTACATTCATTGAAAATAAAAACGCCACAACAGCCATTGATAAGATTACTTTTTTCATTTGTATAGATTTAAATTATTAAATTGTCGAACAATAATGTCAAATGTAATTAATATTTTATAATAATTTTAATAATACTTCGTTTTATAATTATAGTAATTTGCACAAAACAATATTATGAATATGGATCCTATCAAAATACTTTGGGTTGATGATGAAATTGATTTACTTAAACCTCATATACTTTTTCTTGAAAAGAAAAACTATAAAGTAACTACTTTCAATAATGGCCGGGATGCCGTTGATGCATTTGAAGAGGGCAACTTCGACATTGTATTCCTTGATGAAAATATGCCTGGAATGAGTGGTTTGGAGACGCTATCAGAAATGAAAGAAAAAAAATCGTCTACTCCAATGATTATGATTACCAAAAGTGAGGAAGAATATATCATGGAAGAAGCTATTGGTTCTAAAATTGCGGACTATTTGATAAAACCTGTTAATCCAAATCAGATCTTATTGAGCTTGAAGAAAAATCTCGATCATTCCCGATTGATTTCTGAAAAAACGACCTTAGACTATCAAAAAGAATTTCGAAAAATTGCTATGGAAATGGCAATGGTAAATAACCATGAAGATTGGGTTGAACTTTATAAAAAACTAATTTTTTGGGAATTGGAATTAGAAAACATCAACGACCAAAGCATGTTTGAAATTCTCGAAAGTCAAAAAGTGGAAGCCAATGCGCAATTCGGAAAATTCATTGAGCGCAATTATGAAGATTGGTTCGATCCAAAAGCGAATACCCGAGGCAAAGCCGAACGTAGCGAAGCTAAACCGATTCAGTCACATACTTTGTTCAGAGAATTAGTGGTTCCTGAATTGGTCAAAAAAGATAAACCCGTACTTTTTGTTGTAATCGACAACCTTCGTTATGACCAATGGAAAGTAATGGAAAGTGTTGTTGCGAATCATTATAAACTGGAAAAAGAAGTTCCGTATTACGCTAGTTTACCAACCGCAACACAATATGCTAGAAACTCCATTTTTTCAGGCTTAACTCCTTTAGAAATGGAAAAACAATTCCCACAATATTGGAAAAATGATGTGGAAGAAGGAGGTAAAAACCTTTATGAAGCAGAGTTTTTAACAGCACATTTGAAACGATTGGGATTAAATATCAAACAGGATTATTTTAAGATTACCAATTTAGCAAGCGGAAAAAAATTAGCTGAAAACTTCAAAGGATTAAAAGACAACAATTTGGTTACTGTAGTTTACAATTTTGTTGATATGCTCTCGCATGCCAAAACCGAAATGGATGTTGTAAAAGAGTTGGCTTCAGATGATAAAGCCTATCGTTCCTTAACACTGAGCTGGTTTAAAAATTCACCTTTATTAGAAATAATTCAACAAGCACAAAAATTAGGTTTCAAATTGATAATCACTACAGATCATGGAACTATAAACGTTAAACATCCTTCTAAAGTTATTGGCGACAAAAACACTAGTTTGAATTTAAGATACAAAACAGGAAGAAGTCTCACCTATGAAGATAAAGACGTTTATGCAGTGAAAGACCCAAAGATAATAGGGTTACCAGCTATCAACATGAGCAGTTCTTATATTTTTGCGAAGAATGATTTGTTTTTGGCATACGTAAACAATTATAATCATTATGTTAGTTATTACCGAAATACCTATCAGCACGGAGGAATTTCATTGGAAGAAATGATTGTTCCTTTTTTAGTTTTTAATCCTAAGTAAATGTAGAAAATGGAAATCATATTTTCATTAGATGAAATACGACAAGTAGCAAAAAAAATAATACTTGAAAAGCCTCATAAAGTAATTCTTTTTCATGGCAATATGGGTGTTGGTAAAACAACATTAATCAAAGCTTTGGCAAAAGAATTAGGCGTGACCGATGCCACCAGCAGCCCAACATTTTCATTAGTAAATGAATACCAAGCCGAAGATAATCAAAAGGTATATCACTTCGATATGTACCGCTTAAAGTCGGAAATAGAAGCTTTGGATATGGGTATTGAAGACTATTTATATTCCGGAAACTGGTGCTTTATTGAGTGGGCAGAAAAAATTCCGAATTTACTTCCTGATGATTTTTCAACCATTATTTTGTCTCAATCTGTTGATGGCAAAAGAAGCCTGAGATTGACATAGTTGAATATTTTTTTGTAATTTGGTACAAAATTACAATTGTGCAGTATGGCTATTACCCCTTTCACTAAGCAACAGCTTTTACCTCAAGAGGAAAAATTAGAAGTATATCGTCACAAAAGCGAACTCTTTATCGGAATTCCAAAAGAAACTTCTTATCAGGAAAGACGTATTTGTTTGACGCCTGATGCTGTCAATTCACTTACTTCTCATGGCCATAAAGTAATTATTGAATCTGGTGCTGGCTTGAGTTCCAGCTATACAGATAAAGAATTTAGCGATGCCGGAGCAACTATTACTAACGACATTAAAAAAGTGTTGAGTTGCCCAATGATTCTGAAGGTTGAACCTTTGACCATGGAAGAAATTGCAATAGTAAACATGAATGCTATTGTTATTTCTGCTATTCAGTTAAAAACCCGAAAAAAAGAATACTTTGAAGCTTTATCCAAGAAAAAAATTACAGCACTTGCTTTTGAATACATCAAAGACGAAGATGGCTCCTATCCTGCTGTGAAATCCTTGAGTGAAATTGCAGGGATCGCCTCGGTTTTAATTGCAGCTGAACTCATGATAAACAATGAATTCGGAAAAGGATTATTACTTGGTAATATTACTGGTGTTCCTCCCACTGATGTGGTAATTTTAGGAGCAGGAACTGTGGGTGAATTTGCCGCCAAAACAGCGCTAGGTTTGGGAGCCAACGTAAAAGTATTTGACAATTCGATTACTAAATTACGTCGTTTGCAGAATAATTTAAATCAAAGAATATTTACTTCAACCATACAGCCCAAATCATTATTAAAAGCGTTGCGAAGATGTGATGTTGCTATTGGAGCCATGCGTGGTAAAGACCGTTGTCCGGTTGTCGTAACTGAAACGATGGTAGAGCACATGAAAAAAGGCGCTGTGATTGTAGATGTTAGTATTGATACCGGCGGATGTTTCGAAACTTCGGAAGTTACTACACACGAATCGCCAACCTTTATTAAAAATAATGTAATTCACTATTGCGTGCCGAATATTCCCTCGCGATATTCTAAAACGGCTTCGCTTTCTATTAGTAATATCATTACGCCTTACTTACTTCAAATTGCCGAAGATGGCGGTTTAGAAAGTGCTATTCGCTGTAATAAAGGATTGAAAAACGGTGTCTATTTATATCATGGTATTTTAACCAACAAAGCCATAGGCGACTGGTTTAATCTTCCTGATAATGATATTAATTTGATTGTTTTCTAATTTCCGCCTTCGCGGAAATGACAACGGTTTAAACTTTAGCACATAACCAATGCGCATAATAAACATTTGATTACTTTTGCACAAAATTAATCAGTATGAAGTTTTACCAACGTTTTGCCTACTATTTAGTGGGTTTGGTTATTGGATGTTTTTTTGTGGCGATGGTACTTAGCGGAAAAGATACCCGTTGCAATTATTTCCCCAATGCGAGAGTTTTAAACGACCTCAGAAACAAGCCTTTTTTGTACGATATTGAAGCTTCGCGTAGACTTTCAGAAGATTGGGTTGATACAATTGATATCAAAAACGTTTTAACCCATGGCGATGTGGATTTTGACAAAAGCAATATCAAGGAAGAAGGCGGCAAATTATACATCATTTACGGAAAAACTAAAGAAAACAAAGATATTACCTTAGAAGTCCTTAATTATCCTGATAAGGCCGTGTTGCGAAACATTATTAAAAATAATAAGCCAAACTAGTTAGTTTGGCTTTTTTTTATTATTGTAGTGTCTAATTGTCAAAACAGCCGTCACCAAAAAAGGAATAGTAGAGCATATAATTTTAAGATTCAAACTCATAACTCCAATCAGAAACATAAAACCTAATAACAAGGTCAAGGCTCCAATACTGATAAAAGTCAATATCTTTTTAGGAGTTGACTGAAATAACGTTATTAATAATAGTAATTGTCCAAACAAAGGAAGTACCACAAAAGGATGAAATACCGAACCAGGATTGTAAATCAACTTTAAAACAATTTCAGCTTCAGCTTGAAAAAGAAATAACTGATTATTTTTTCCCCACTCCAAAAAACCTAAAAGCGAGGTTAGTAATAATAAAAGATTTAAAATTTTACTTTTCATCACTAAAAAATATTTATATCAATTTCATCAATTATCTCAAACAAAGCTAACAAAAAAGGGTTGTCAAAACTGACAACCCTTTTTTATTTTATAAACTTGGCAAACTAGTTACCGTGTCTTTTTTCAATATCTTCAATGGCTTCTTTACTCATTGTATCAACCAATACCGGTGTTGCAATAAATAACGAAGAATACGTTCCAACAATAATACCTACTAACATCGCGAAGATAAATCCTCGTATAGAATCACCACCAAAGATGAACATGATTAACAATACCATAATCATGGTTAATGACGTGTTCAATGTTCTTGAAAGTGTTGTATTAATAGACGCGTTTACTACATCTTTAAAGTGACCTTTTCTGTCTCCGGCAAGGAACTCTCTAATTCTGTCAAATACAATTACGGTATCGTTCATTGAGTATCCAATAACGGTTAGTATCGCTGCAATAAAGTGTTGATCCATTTCCATGTGGAAAGGCATGTATTTGTATAATAAAGAGTAAATACCCAATACAAAAACAACATCATGGAAAACAGCGGCTAAAGCTCCGAGTGAATATTGCCATTTACGGAACGAAATTACAAGGTATAAACCAACAACCAACATGGCACCGATAACAGCCCAGAATGAGTTTGTTTTAATATCCGCAGAAATCGCTGCTCCAACTTTAGAAGATTGCAATACTCCGAATTTTTTGCCATCATAAGAGTTTATGAATTTCTCATAGGTTTGATTAGCACCATAATACTTTTTCAAACTGGCGAATAACTTTTCGTTTACTTCTTTATCAACCTCAACTCCTTCTTCTTGTATTTTGTATTTAGTCGTAAGTTTTAATTGATCATCACTACCAAATACTTTAGCTTCAACAGTAGTTCCAAAAGCTTTTGATAATTCTTCAGAAACTTGAGTTGGTTCAACTGGTTTTTCAAATCTCACTTGAAAGGTTCTTCCTCCAACAAAATCAACACCCTGATCCAAACCATTAATGAAGAAAATAGAAGTCAAGCTGGCAACAACTACTGCAGATGAAAACAAGTACGTCCATTTTTTAATTCCTATAAAATCAAAATGGAAACCTGTAAACCAATTTTTAGTAATGTTGGTAGAGAAAGTTAATTTTTTATTAAGTGTAATATCTCTATCAATAAAGATTCTTGCTATAAAGATTGAAGTAAACAATGATGTTACTATACCAATTAAAAGTGTTAAGGCAAATCCTTGAACCAATCCTGTTCCGAAAACGTATAAGATTGTTCCTGTCAATACGTGTGTTACGTTTGCATCAATGATAGAACGCATAGCTCCTTTCCAACCATAAGAAGTAATGACAGCATCACCTAATGTTTTTCCGTCGCGTAGTTCTTCTTTTGCTCTTTCATAGATGATGATGTTTGCATCAACAGCTGTTCCTAATGTTAAAACGATACCAGCAATTCCAGGTAATGTTAATACGAAACCAAAACTTGCCATAATACCAAACAAGAAAAGTAAGTTCAATATCAAAGCAGCATTAGCATACCAACCTGCTCTTCCATAATAGAACACCATCCATAAACATACCATAAGGAATCCAACGATAGAAGAAATTAAACCCGCATTAATTGCGATGGCTCCTAAAGATGGCCCAACCACTTCTGACTGAATAATTTCGGCTGCAGCAGGTAATTTACCAGCTCTTAAAACGTTAGCTAAATCTTTAGTTTCTGCAACTTCAAAGCTTCCTGTGATTTCTGATCTTCCACCTGAAATTGGTCCAGAAGTAACTCCAGGAGCAGAATACACAACGTTATCTAAAGCAATTGCTATACAGCTTTTTTGTGTAAAAGCTCTTCCAGTTAATTCTTCCCAAACTCTTGCTCCTGCCCCATTCATTTGCATAGAAACCGCTGGTTTACCCATTTGGTCAAACGTATCTCTAGCGTCAACAATGACACCACCACTCATTGGAGCTATATTATCTCTATTACCTTTTAGAGCATATAAACCGACTGATTCCGTTTCTTTTTTGGTTTTCTCGTCAACATTAACATCCGGTTTACCCCAGGCGAATTTTGCATATCGTTTGTCTGCTGGTAATAAATTACGAATTTCAGGTCTTCTCAAATAAGAGTTAATCGTTGCTGTATCTTTTGGTGAAGCAACAACTAAAACAGCACCGCCACCTTGAGAAATGAATTTATCAAATAACGGATTATTTCCTTTTTTAGACGCAGCTGAATCTTTTACTTTATCATCTGTCAATAATTTGGTCAGTGTATCTGACGGTTTAGCAGCAGTCACTTTCTCGTCTTTTTTAACAGTAGCTTTCAAAGCTTCGTTTGCTTGTTGCAAAAAGCCCATCATTTCTTCTGCTTTGTATGTTTCCCAAAACTCTAATTCTGCTTTGCTAGAAACTAATTTTTTGATACGGTCAACATCTTTTGCACCTGGTAATTCAATAAGTATTCTTCCTGTTTGTCCAAGTTTAACAATGTTTGGTTGTGTTACACCAAATTTATCAATACGACTTCTCAATACACCAAAAGCAGATTCAACTGACTCGTCAAGTTTTTTAACCAAAACTTTTTTCACTTGATCATCGGTCATATTGAAATCGATTTGCCCTTGAAGATTTCTGTTAGCAAAAATATCAGGAGAAGCCAATTTTACTGTCCCATTTGAGTTTTTATCAAAAGCCACAAAAAATGCATCAAGATACGATTGATTTCCTACCTGATCTCTTTTACCATCTTCTAATGATTTGTTGAAAACCGGGTTTTTAGAATTGTTTGATAATTGTTTCAAAACATCTTTTACAGATATTTGAAGAATTACGTTTATTCCTCCTTCAAGGTCAAGACCTTTATTGATTTGTTTGTCTTTTACTTCATTGTATGTGAAAAAGTCAAGGAAGACTTTTTCTTTTCCAATAGAGTCAAGATATTTAACTTCTTTAACTGGGTTTCCTCCTGCGAAGTTTTTGGCATCCTCTTTTACTTTATTGGCCACAAAAGTGAACGAAAGTGAATAGATACTTACCAATGCAAATAGTATTGCGAAAAATTTAACTAGTCCTTTATTCTGCATTATTACTAAAAATTAATTAATTTTTTGTTGTTTTTTTCATGAAAATATACTGAAATTCAAAACATTAGAAGCTAAAGTCCTGGATTTACAATAATCTAACTTTTTTTTAAACGTGCAAATATATAATTATAGATAAGATTAACCAATATTTTACTGATTAATATCAAAAAAAAGACTGCTATTATGCAGCCTTTTATTAATAATTATAATAAATTATTATCCTAATATTGATTTTAAGTCACCATTCATTGCTCTAACTGCATCTGCACTCTTAGCAAATTTTGCTTTTTCATCAGCATTTAATGTGATATCAACAATTTTTTCTACACCATTTTTACCTATAATACAAGGCACTCCAATACAAATATCGTTTTGTCCGTATTCACCTTCTAAGAATACCGAACAAGCTATCATTTTCTTTTGGTTGTTCAATATACTATCAACCAAATAAGCCACAGATGCACCTGGTGCATACCAAGCCGAAGTACCTAAAAGCCCTGTTAAAGTAGCACCACCAACCATAGTGTCGGCTGCTACTTTGTCCAATTTTTCTTGAGATAAAAACTCCGAAACTGGAATTCCATTATAGGAAGCCAAACGTGTTAGTGGAATCATAGTTGTATCTCCGTGACCTCCAATTACCATAGCTGAAACATCATTAGAAGGTATTTCCATTTCTTTTGATAAATAATATCTAAAACGTGAACTATCTAAAGCACCACCCATTCCTATGATTTTATTTTTTGGCAAACCTAATGATTTGAATGCTAAATAAGTCATAGTATCCATAGGATTAGAGACAATTACAAATATAGCTTTTGGAGAATGTTTCAATAAGTTTTCTGCAACTGACTTTACAATTCCAGCATTGATACCTATTAATTCTTCTCTAGTCATTCCTGGTTTTCTAGGTATTCCTGAAGTGATTACTACTACTTCACTATTAGCTGTTTTAGAATAATCATTTGTAACTCCAGTAATTTGGGTATTAAATCCTGTATTTGTTGCACATTGCATCAAATCCATTGCTTTACCTTCGGCAAAACCTTCTTTGATATCTAAGATTACCACTTCACTTGCTATTCCTCTATAAGAAATAACATCTGCACAAGAAGCTCCAACGTTTCCTGCTCCTACAATCGTAACTTTCATTTTATATGTTAATTTGGTTATTTGTTAATTTGGTTATTTGTGTAAAGGAAATTCGAATAACCGAATAACCAAATCCACAAATCAACTTTTTAAGCGTCAATCTTAGCATAAACTGCATTCTTCTCGATGAATTCTCTTCGAGGTGGAACTTCATCGCCCATCAACATAGAGAACACTCTATCTGCTTCTGCTAAACTGTCAATAGTTACTTGACGTAATGTTCTGAAATTTGGATCCATAGTTGTTTCCCACAATTGTTCTGCGTTCATCTCCCCAAGACCTTTATAACGTTGAATAGCAGCGCTTCCACCCATCTTTTCGTTAGCAATATCTCGTTGATCATCATTCCAAGCGTATT
>NZ_JBMOGQ010000007.1:0-38817 GCF_049318325.1 Flavobacterium sp.
GCTACGCCCGATTTCAAATTTTTCTTAACGCCTCAAGAGCAAAGGCCGAAAATGGTCCTGCTATTATGTTGGTTTTTGCTAATGACTAAAGTTAGTTACTGTTTTCTTGAGTTGCACCTCAGAGTTGAATCGTTATTACTGCACCGTTAACGGCAATTCAAATACATCTATTCCGATTTTTAATCTCAATCGATATACACCCGAAGCGAACTGCGAAATATTGATATCGGCTTTGATATTGAGCTGATCGGAATTAAGATATTCTGTGTATAAACGTTGTCCTTGCAGATTATAAATTTCCAGACTGATATCATCTACTGTTTCAAATAAATCGGCTTTTAATGTAAACTGTCCTGTGTTTGGATTCGGATAAATACTTACTACAGCTTCCTTGATCCGAGCGCGTTAAAGAAAAAATGAGGATTGATTCTGGCACGGTTTAAACGTTGTTCGGTAATCAGTTCTTTTTCCCTGCGTTTTAAATTGCGTTGTCGAATAATCAAAATGACCATTGTAATGAGGGCCAGCAAAGCAACCAAAGAAAGTGTCAATACCTTTTTCTGATTACTCAGTGCTTGAATTTTTTGTTCATTTTTTGCCTGATTATAACGTTTCTCCAATTGATGAATGGTTTCGGTTTTTTCCTGATTAAATAAACTATCATTGAGCAATTTGACCGTATCGCTGGCCATGAGAGCCTGTTGGTATCTACCTGCAGACTTTTCGATTTCGTAAATCAGGGAATATGCGTTGATTATAAGAGGCAGATAATTTACCTGCAAGGCATATTGCAAGGACGTATCAGCATTTAATCGTGCTGATTGGTATTCTTTTAGTTTGAGTAAATAATAACCCTTGTCTCCATAAATTGAAATGAGTTGTCCCGGTTGACCAAAGGCTCTTGCAATGTTCAATGTTAAATCTGCATATTTTAGACCATCCCGGGTATTACCTCTGCTATCTGAAATAGCCCCTAATTTATTATATGCCCTGATTTGCTGAGGGCTGTCTTTCATTTGAATAGATAATTGTAAGGCCTTATTGGTCCACATTTCTGCGGTATCCCAGTATGGAGCTAATTTTGAATCCTGAAAATGAAAGAAATATCGACTACTTAAATTATTGAGAAGTACTGGCTGAACATCAGATAAGATCATGTTTTCAATCACCTTCATAGCCATAGAAGCATATTGAATGCCTTTTCCCGACTCCTTATTTCGATTAAACAAGTTGGATAAATCCAGATATGTACTTGCTTCTTCGTATTTATTTTGTTGCTCCTTACTCAAATCCAATACTTTAAGAAAAATGGAAATGGCTTTAGAGTAATCTGATTGGTATTCATAAATTTTGCCCTCCGTTTTTCGAAGTTCAAGTTCTTCTTGTTGATAACAAGGGCTCTTTTGTAAAACATTTTCAGCCTCTTTGATGGTCTCAAGAGCACGTTCAAACTCATTTTCAGAAAGAGCTTTTTGATACTTTTCTTTCAATTCCAGATATTCACAAAAGCTGTTTTTTGTATTCAAACTATCACATTGACAAGGATTTTGGGCATTCAAATTAAAACAAGAGAATAAGCCCAAAAACAGGAATATGGTTGGGTATGAAAAAGTGAAAAAGGAGAATTTGAGAGTCATCATGTATGTATAGGACGAAGGCTGAGGCTGAAAATTAGAATTTGTGCGGTGGGTGAACAAATTTCAAGGGTGAAACTTCGGTATAAATTAATAAGTGATAGGTATCAGGCTGTAAATGCAGGCTGTTTTTTTCGGGTTTTGAACAAATTCAGAGGCGCCCAAAACAAATACACTTTTAGGATAGGCATTGGTTAATGCAGAGGGGACTTCAACGAATTTAGGCATTTAAACGTTGGTTTTCAATTCAAATTTGTTTCAGAATTTATTTATCACATAAAAGAACAGACATGAAGATTAAAATTATTTTAGGTTTTTTATTGACCTTATTATCCGCCCATTTTCTTCTCGCACAAGCACCTGGAGCCATGAATTATCAAGGGATCGCGCGTGATGCACAAGGTAAATCGCTTTCGCAACAAAAACTATCTCTAAAAATTATGATTTGTACCGATCCTGATGGGACTCAGGTTGAGTACAGTGAAATTCAGGAAGTTGTCACCAACGAATTCGGATTATATACTTTGCAAATAGGAAAGGGTAAATCTCAGGTCAATCAGCTCAATGATGTGAAATGGGAATTGGGCAATAAGTACATTCAAGTGATGATTGATCCACTGGGCGCCAATCAATTCCAAACCGCCGGAACAACGCAGTTATTGAGTGTTCCTTATGCTTTTTACGCCGATAAGGCCGGGATGGCAAAAAATACCATGCCTTCGCAACGGGCAGGGAATCAACATTATTTGTCCAAATTCGATGCAAGCGGCAGCAGTTCTGCTGAAATAAATTCTCAGATTTACGACAATGGAACAAATATTGGAATTGGGACTACCTCACCGGCTTCAACCGCAAAAGTGCATGTGAATGTTTCCTCTGCTTCCGTACAGGAATTGATGCGAATGCAAAATCAAAGTGCAACCGGTGCTGGCCGTTTTACAATGTATAGCGATGGTGCGGCGAATTACGCCACTTTTACCAAATATGGCAGTAGTTATGCGGGCTCTTATGCTGGTTTACCTAGTTTATATCCTTTGGGTAACTTATTGGCCTTTGGCAACAACGGTGTTACTGCTGGAGATGGTTTAGGACGCTTTTTAATCAGTTCGGGTGGTAATATCGGAATTAGTTTATTTAAAAATGGGACGAGTAAATTAAAATTCCATGCTGATTTTCTTTCTGAGAATGTAGGTATTGGTGGAAGTGCTACCCCCGCTGGCCGAGTACATTTTAATAACACAGATGGAAGTAATATTGACTTGCGTTTGACGAACAATACCACAGGTCATTCCGCTTTTGACGGTCTTGTTATCCAGCAAACAGGTTTGGATGCACAAATTTTTAATATTGAATCCGGGAAATTGCAAATTGGTACGAAAAGTTCTATCGAAATGACCATTGATACAATGGGGAATTTTGGATTTGGAACAACTACACCGCAAACAAAACTAGACGTAAATGGTCAAATCAAAATTTCCGGAGGATCACCGGGAGTCGGAAAGGTATTGACTTCAAACGCTGTTGGTTTAGCTACCTGGCAGACTCCCCCAAGCGGTGGCGGTTCAAATTGGGTTGTGAATGGTACTAATTTATCAAATGGCAATACCGGCAATGTCGGGATCGGTACAACCACTCCAGCTGTTAAATTAGATGTGGTCGGGCAAATTAAAATTTCCGGAGGTTCACCTGGTGCGGGAAAAGTGCTTACTTCAAGTTCTACCGGGGTGGGTACTTGGGAGGTACCACAATCAGGACATTGGGCATTAAATGGAACTGATGTATTTAGTACGAATACCGGTAAAGTAGGCATCGGAGCCAATACCCCGGATGGTAAATTGCATGTGGCTGTTTCTCAAACTATCATTAATCCAAATATTTCTTCATCATTGGTTCTCGAAAATTATGGCGCCCACTATTTGTCTATGATTACGAATTATAGTGAAACGGGTTTGCTTTTTGCGAATACTATTAATGCTGCAGATGGAGGAATGATTTACAATTCTAGCACTCTTCCAAGCGGACTTTCTTTTCGTTGTCATAAAAACCAAACCCGTATGGTTATTGATAGTTCCGGAAGAGTTGGAATTGGAGTTGCCGCTCCACTTTCGCGATTTCATGTTCGCAATGGGAATGCCAATGTAACACCCATTACAAACAGTATGATGGTAGTTGAAAACAATTTTAGTAATTATATGAGTTTATTGCATGGATCAACTTCCGAAGCAGGAATCATTTTTGGTAATACAACCAGTTCTGCTGATGGTGGAATTATTTTTAATGGGATGACTGTTCAGGATGGACTTCAATTTCGAGTCAATGGCAATCAAACCCGCATGGTAATTGATAGTTTGGGTAGAGTTGGAATAGGGACCAGTACCCCTGGTGGATTGTTTGAACTAAGTTTAGATCAGGGGCGAAAACCAGGAACCAATACATGGACGATCACCAGTGATGCCCGCCTTAAAAATATTCATGGGTCATATTCTAAAGGATTATCAGAAATTCTTCAACTGAAACCGATTCGGTATCAATATAAAAATACCGCTCACAGAACTTTTTCTGACGAAGTATTACAGACGGAGTATGTTGGTTTTAGCGCTCAGGATGTGCAACAGGTATTCCCTGAAAGTGTTGGAAAGGATGAAGACGGCTACCTGAATCTCAATACCCATGCCATTTTGGTAGCGGAAATTAATGCCATTCAAGAATTGAACCAAATGCTTCTCGAACAAAAAAAGGAAATAGAACTACTTAAGGCGCAGAATAGAATGTTGATGGAGAAAATGGAGAAGAAATAATATCCATGATATATTGATTTTTGTTTGGCATGATGTAGGGAGCTCTTCTATCCCTGAATCACAAGGCTTGTGTTTATCGCAAGCCTTTTTTATTTTCTTTACGGCATAATCAATTTATGCTGCAAAAAGAATTTCATCGATTATGCCTTATTTTTACGGCATCTTGACCCGTCTTGAACTACATATTCTTCGTTCCCGGCCTATAACTGCCCTAATAGGGTGGTTGAGACAAATCTATTTACCCGGTTTTGATGGGGTTTCTTTATTTGATTCATTAAACTTCTTTCGAAAACAAATTTTTTCCAATCGTTTTTACAGTAAAGCAAGCGCGATTTCCTTTTCTTTCCTGATGGCATTGCCTCCTTTGTTGCTTTTCTTTTTTAGCCTTATTCCGTATTTACCATTACCCGAACAAAAAATCATCGAGATGATGAATGATATGTTGGTGTTATTGGCCCCAACGCCAGATATGCAGCAAAAAGTAAATCTGATTATTCGGGATTTTATCACCCATAAAAAAAATGTGCTGCTTTCATTTTCTGTACTGCTCACCATTTATTATTCTTCGAATGGCATGATGGGTTTACTCAATACCTTCGAAACGCGTTTGCCGGGATTTAGACGCCGTCATTGGCTCCAACAAAGAGGCGTGGCTATTTTACTGACGTTTTTTCTGGTGGTCGTTTTTATTTTCACGCTCTTGGTGATGTTGTTTCAATCGTGGCTATTTACCTGGTTAGGATTTGCGTTTTTGAAAAAAAGTATCGTACTTAAACTTATAGCCTATTTGATTATTTTTTTGATGTGCCTGTTAACCATTTCATTTACGTTTAAGTATGGGACAGCTACCGTGAATAAACTCAAGGTATTTAGTCCGGGTGCAATTACCTCCACGGTTTTAATTAGCATAATCACAATTGTTTTTTTCTGGGCGGTCAATAACCTGGTGCATTACGACAAAATTTACGGGTCCATTGGAACTTTAATATTTTTTATGGTTTGGATCAATTTAGTTGCCCAGGTTTTATTGATTGGTTTTGAGTTAAATGCGAGTATCATTGTCAATCGAAAAAATAAATCAGGTAAATCTTTAAAAACGGAACTTGCTCAGGACTATGAAGAGTAAAGGTATTATGGCACTTTTTTTAATGCTGCTGGTTTCGTGTCAAACCGAAGTGTTGCATCCTGATTATGCCACACATATTGCGCCAATCATTCACCGAACTTGTACGCCTTGTCATCGCCCGGGACAAATAGCTCACTTTAGTTTAGCAACCTATGAGGATGTTCGCTCCAATGCAGAGAAAATTTTATTTACTGTTCAAAATCGACTGATGCCTCCTTGGCCGGCAGATCCTCATTATACGGAGTTTTTGGGCCAGAATATTTTAACAGAACAAGAAATTCTATGGATACAACGATGGGTAGAAGATAAATGCCCGATAGGAGATAGTAGCAAAATTCCTGCATTGCCTACCTTTTATTCTTCTTCTTTTTTAGGAAAGCCTGATCTGACAATTCCGGTCAAACCCATTTTTATACCTGGAAATTATGAAGATCGATTTTTGCTCATTAAAGTTCCTTTTGAAGTTCCCAAGGATTCATTTATTCGCGCGGTTGAATTTGTACCCGGCAATACAAAAGTCGTTCATCATGTGAATGGTGATATGGTTCGATTTGATGCAGGTCTGAAAAAAAATGTATTTGATGGTGACTATGTTTCTGATATGAAATTGGATAGTACCATTGGACTAGCCTATAAAAATATTGGCATTTTGCACGATGATGGCACTTATCCAACCTTGGTAAAATCCGTTGTGAATTATTTACCGGGTGTTATTGCCCAACAATATCCGGATGGTATCGGTGGATGGAAAATTCATCAAAAGAACGCATTTTTATTAGCCGACCTTCACTATGGACCTTCTGTAGATGAAACCTGGGATAGTAGTTTTATTCATATTTTTTATGCGCGTGTTCCACCTCAACGACCAATCAAAGAATTTCAAATGGGAACATTGGGGGTTTCAGGTATTGAACCGCCTCTTGTTCTTTTACCAAATAAAATTCAAACACATTACAGCCGGTATACTTTGCCCAATGATATTTCGGTACTAACCATAAATCCTCATATGCATTTGTTGGGTAAAAGTTTTAAAGCCTTTGCCCTCAAACCAGATGGAGATACTATCCGAATGATATCTATACCCAGATGGGATTTTAACTGGCAATATTTTTATACCTTTCCAAAAATGTTACATATTCCGGCTGGGTCAACAATTGTGATGGAAGGTGTATTTGATAATACCCCTGAAAATCCTTTGAATCCTTTTCATCCTCCACAAACGATACGCGATAACAATGGAAGTATGAAAACAACCGACGAAATGTTTCAATTGATCATAAGTTATTTGCCGTATCAAAAGGGCGATGAAAACATTTCCTTAAAGAGAGAAAATTGATGATTGAACTTAATGAATTTATCGAAAATGAAAAAGATACTTTTTACTGCCATTCTTTGTTTATTTGGAATACAATGGGCATACTGTCAAATAGAATTGACTGAAGAAAAAAAGGCAAGTATCCGACAACAAGTCAACAAAGATGCATCTGATTTATGGGATACCCTTAATCGACAAGGGAACCTGCACCCAATCATGATAGAGTTTATGGTAGATACCTTCCGAATCGAACAGATATGCCGCCTCAAAATGGAAGTCGACTATTCTACCCAGGGAATCAATCAAATCATTTACGATTGTACCAAAGAGTATGACGCACTTTTGAACAAGTACTATGGTCAGCTCATTCAGAAATTAAATGCTGCAGATAAGAAGTTGATGCAAAACAGTCAACGGAATTGGTTGGCCTTTCGAGATCAGGAAAAATTGGTCATCGAAATGCTGGGCAAAGAAGAATATACGGGTGGTGGCACCATCCAAAGCAATTTTACGGCTTTGGATCAGTATAACCTTATCAAACAGCGTACTGTTGAAATAGCGTCTCACCTTTTGCGCGTTTCGGAATTCAAATAGGCTCGGTTTTTTTTTCTCAATTGTCATTTGGCGGGTTTCTTTGACTCAAAATCGCCGTTCAAGCAGATTTTTCAGGATTTTACTCAAAAATCAAATATTTGGAAGAGACATTCAAGCAAATTTTGAAACTGTAATTTTTGGGTTTAATTTGCGGCCTATGATACAAGTTAGTTTGCCCGATGGCAGTATTCGAGAGTATGCACCGGGTGTTAGTTCGATGGAAGTTGCAAAGTCTATTTCAGAAGGTTTGGCCAAAAAGGTATTGGCGGCTGAAATCAACGGAGAGGTATGGGATCTTAGTCGTCCACTCAATGAAAATGTTTCCTTGAAATTGTTAACATGGGATGATTCGACGGGGAAAAATACATTTTGGCATAGTTCAGCCCATTTGATGGCGGAAGCGATTGAAGCGCTTTATCCGGGCGTAAAATTCTGGGTAGGACCTGCGCTCGATCAGGGTTTTTATTATGATATGGATTTAGGCGATCAGCAAATTGGTGAGGACGACCTTGTTGCCATTGAACAAAAGATGCAAGAGTTGGCGAAACAAAATAATGCCTACGAACGTATAGAAATCAGTAAAAAAGATGCTGTTTCCTATTTCTTTGAAAAAGATGATCCTTACAAACTGGATTTGTTGCATAATCTGGAAGACGGTCAAATTACTTTTTACAAACAAGGTAGTTTCACTGATTTATGCAGAGGACCTCATATTCCAAATACAGGTCATATCAAAGCCATCAAATTAACCAATGTAGCCGGTGCATATTGGAAGGGCGATGAAAAAAATAAACAATTGACCCGTCTTTACGGAGTTACATTTCCAAATTCTAAGTTGTTGGATGAATATATCCAAATGGTGGAGGAAGCCAAAAAGCGCGATCACCGGAAATTAGGAAAGGAATTGGGCATATTTTGTTTTGATGACGATGTCGGTCAAGGTTTACCTTTATGGATGCCAAACGGCACGATTATCATTGAAGAATTAGAAAAGTTGGCGAAGGAAACAGAAGAGGACGCCGGATATAAACGTGTAGTTACCCCGCATATCGCTAAAGAAAGCATGTATTTAACCAGCGGTCACTTGCCTTATTATCAGGATAGTATGTACCCACCCATGGAACTCGATGGCACGAAATATTACCTGAAAGCCATGAACTGCCCGCATCATCATAAGATTTTTGATGCCGAACCTCGTAGTTATAAAGATTTGCCGTTAAGATTGGCAGAGTATGGAACCTGCTATCGATATGAGCAAAGTGGGGAATTATTTGGCTTGATGCGCGTGAGATGTTTACACATGAATGATGCACATATTTATTGCACCCGTGAGCAGTTTGGCGATGAATTTCGTGCGGTGAATGATATGTACCTGAAATATTTTAATATTTTCGGAATCGATAAGTATGTCATGCGTTTATCCTTGCATGATCCCGCAAAATTGGGACAGAAGTATATCGACGAACCTGAATTATGGAAGGAAACGGAAGCAATGGTTCGAAATGTGCTGATTGAAAGTAATATTCCTTTTGTGGAAGTGCAGGATGAAGCAGCTTTTTACGGTCCAAAAATTGATGTTCAAATCTGGAGTGCGATTGGACGTGAGTTTACATTGGCAACCAATCAGGTAGATTTTGCACAGGGCAAACGATTTAATTTAAGTTTTAATAGCGCCGAAAATAAACCGGAAATTCCGTTAATCATCCATCGGGCACCTCTTGGAACGCATGAACGATTCATCGGATTTTTACTGGAGCATTATGCCGGTAAATTTCCATTGTGGTTAGCACCTTGTCAGGTAAAATTATTACCCATCAGTGATAAATTTATGGACTATTGTCGTTCGGTTCATAAACAACTTCGAGCAGCAGGTATTCGTGCCGAAATTGATGATCGCAATGAAAAAATCGGTAAAAAAATCCGCGATACGGAATTGTCAAAAGTACCTTACATGTTTATCATCGGCGAAAAGGAAATGAACGAAAATGCTGTTTCTCTTCGAATTCAAAGTCAGGGCGATCAGGGGATGAAGCCTGTGGCTGAAATAGTTGAATCGATGCGTGAGCAAATCCTAAACAGGACAAGTTCATAATTTTTTTTGCGATTGACTGGAAGTTATTTTAGTATGACGCCATTTAAATTCTTTGTTTAATTGATTGAATAAACAAGGGAGGATTCATCTTATTTTCTAATTCAGGGTGCTTGTAATTTCTATACTGTTGTTTTTTTTAAACATTAATCTAAATTATTTTATCCATTGCCGCACGAATGAAGAATTAGTAAGGATTTATTTTATTTTTACCAGATGAATAAATTACTGACCATTCTTTTTCTGGGTATTACATCTTTACAACTTGAAGCACAACAACAAGCACATTGGGTAAGGTATCCAAGTATCAGCCCTGATGGAACACAAATTGCATTTTCTTATAAAGGGGATATTTATATCGTTCCGGTAAAAGGAGGTACTGCGCAGGCTTTAACGATGCATGAAGCTTATGATAAAAATCCGGTTTGGAGTCATGATGGAAAGTCTATTGCATTTGCCAGTGATCGTTATGGGAATTTTGATGTTTTTGTTATGCCGGTCACAGGAGGAAATCCACTGCGTTTAACCCATCATAGTTCAGCGGATATCCCACAGGATTTCACGCCGGATAATCAATCCGTTCTGTTTTTATCGGCAAGAGGAGCGGGTAATAAAAATATTCGTTTTTATAGTCCAAGATTGTTTCAAAATTTATATCAAGTGTCTGTAAACGGAGGTCGTCCGATATTAATGAGTGAAGCTGGTATGAGCACCGCTCGACTCAATGCTTCGGGAGATCAAATTGTTTTTCAAGACAAAAAAGGTTATGAAGATCATTATCGAAAACATCATACCAGTAGCGTCACAAGAGATATTTGGACTTTAGACTTAAAAACAAATCAGTACAAAAAAATTAGTACATTTTCAGGAGAAGATCTCGAGCCGGTTTTTGATCCCGGAAATACAGGTTTTTATTATTTAACAGAATCAAGTGGTAGTTTGAATATTGCCTTGAATCGAAATGGTCAAGAACAAAGTGTTACAAATTACAACACCCATCCGGTTCGAAACTTAAGTGTCAGTAAAAATAATACCCTCTGCTTTACGTATAATGGTGACCTATTTATACAGCCAGCAAATGATCGGGCCTCGGCAGTTTTGGTTCTCATTCAAAATGATGGTCGAAATAATTCAGAAAAGAACTTATCAGTGAGTAGTGGGATTACACAATTTGTTTTATCACCCAATGGAAAAGAAATCGCTTTTATTAATCGGGGAGAGGTATTCGTAACTGCGGTTGAAGGCACACAAACCAAACGAATCACCAATACCCCAGCACAGGAACGTATGGTACAATGGCATCCTGATGGTCGTTCATTAATTTATGCCACCGAACGAAAAGGAAGTTGGGATATTTACAAGAGTAGCATTGCACGTACGGAAGAACCTTATTTTTTTGCTTCTACATTATTAAATGAGGAGCTGGTTGTGGCAACTGAGGAAGAAGAATTTCAGGGTAAATATTCGCCGGATGGTAAAGAATTAGCATTTATATCTAATCGAAATGTCTTAAAAATTTTAAACATTGAATCCGGACAAACGCGAACCATTTTACCTGAGGGGAGAAATTATAGTTATGCAGATGGAGATTGGGATTTTGTCTGGAGTCCTGATAGTCGTTATATTTTGTCGGATGATGGAGAAGGAAACTGGTTTACTTCTAACGTTGCTTTGATATCTACCGATGAGTCCAAAACGATTATACACCCTTTTCCAAGTGGTTATGGCCAGGGCAATGTAAAATGGGCAATCGGAAACAAAGCGATGACTTGGTTAAGTGCAAAAAATGGTAGACGAAGTCATGCCTACCAAGGGAGTCGTGAGACAGATATCTTTATAGGATTCTTTGACAATAAGGCATTTGAACGTTACATTTTATCTAAAGAGGAGTTTGCCCTGTTGGAAGAAAAAGAAAAGAAGGAAAAAGAAGAAATGGAAAAGCTGAAGAAAGAGGAAAAAGAAGCGGAAGAAGGTACCAGCAAACAAAAAAATAAGAAGGATGAAAAAAAGGTTTCTGATAGTTTAGCCTTCAAACTTGAAACGGATCAGTTTAAGGAAAGGATACGAAGAGTAACAATAAACAGTTGCAGCATCAGCGATTATGTTGTGAATCCTGAAGGAACGAAGGTTTACTATTTGGCCGCTTTTGAAAAGGGATTTGATTTATGGGTTACAGAAACAAGAACCAAAGAAACAAAAATTTTGGCCAAGTTAGGAGCGGGTGGAGCCGGCATACAAATGAGTAAGGATGGGAAAACCCTGATTGTGATCAAAGATGGGAAATTGAGTAAAATAGATGAAAATGGTAAGATTGATCCAATCAATGTGAGTGGAGAGATGATATTAAATCCTGCTGCCGAAAGAGCTTATATTTTAGAACATGCATGGCGTCAGGTAGCAGATAAATTTTACGATCCCAAATTACATGGCTTAGATTGGAATATGCTCTATACCAACTATAAAGCATTTTTACCCCATGTCAATAATAACTACGACTTTCAGGATTTGTTGGGTGAGTTTTTGGGAGAATTAAATGCATCTCATACTGGTGGCCGGTATTCACCCCAATCAGAAAATGGAGATGAAACGGCTTCATTGGGTTTGCTTTTTGATGAAACTCATACTGGCAAAGGACTATTGGTTACCGAAATTTTGCAGGAAGGTCCTTTTGATAAAATAACTACTTCTTTAAAACCAGGGTTCATCATTGAAAAGATAGATGGCATTGAGATTACAGATGACATGGATTGGACAAAACTCCTGAATCGTAAAGCAGGAAAAAATACATTAATTACATTTAGCGACCCGGAAACACCGGCTCAATTAGACGAAGTGGTTAAACCCATTTCCTTTGGCGCTGAAGGTGGATTGATGTATCGTCGATGGATTTCCCGAATGAAATCAGAAGTTGATCGTTTAAGTCAGGGGCAAATTGGATATGTTCATGTGCAGGGCATGAACGATGGCAGTTACAGAGATGTTTTCGACGAAGTTTTTGGTGAAAACTATGAAAAGAAAGCCCTGATTGTAGATACGCGTTTTAATGGAGGAGGATGGTTACACGATGATTTGAAAACCTTATTATCCGGGGTAAGATATTTAGATTTTGCTCCACAGGGAAATCGACTGAAAGATGGAGAACCTATGGGCCGATGGACCAAACCTAGTTGTGTGGTCATGAGTGAAGGTAACTACAGTGACGCCTTTATTTTTCCATATGTGTACAAGCAAGCCGGAATCGGTAAAACACTAGGTAAGGCTGTTCCAGGAACAGGAACTGCCGTGTGGTGGGAGACCCAAATCGATCCGACCATGGTATTCGGGATACCTATGATTGCTACCATTGGGAAAGAAAATCGCCCTACCGAAAATTTGCAGTTGGAACCAGATATTGAAGTGGATTTAAAATATGCTGATTTTTTAAATGGTAATGATACGCAATTGATGGAAGCAGTTCAGCAGCTTTTAAAGAATTTAAAGTAGTTCGTTTAACCTCAAAAATTAGAATAGTTTGCTTTAAATGTTTTTTTAGGTGTTAATTGAAAAGTACAATCCATGTCTTAATGGTGTGGTATTATTGCGTTCTAAAGACATTTTCAAATAAAACATAATTTATAGAGAATCGAAGATAGATGAATAATCATTTCATGGCGCTTGAATTTGTTTTTGGGGAACAACACAGGTCTGAAAATCTTTGAATACTTCCTATGAAGACTCAATCATTTGTTTGGGGCATGTTCAATTTTGAGACGTCATTTCCTCATCTCAGCATATTCTTTCAACCGTTTGGCTAAGAGTCCCTCTTTGTTATATAACATTTCCTGAGAGACATTCGGATAATTCGATTTTAACCAATTCATGAATATTTCATCTGCAATTTTTATGTTGGCCGAATATTTTTCATAAGTCTCTGTCGTGTCTATCGTTACCATATTTATTTTGTTGTTCTTAGTAAATATCGTGATTTTCCAAGTTGGATAATCCACATTAAGATATTTTAGATAGTCACTTTGGTCTTCAACTAAAAATTTTTTTGGCTCATTTTCAGAAATGACTTTCAAGATTTTATATTTTCCATTAAATGCTTTAGAATTTCGAAGATACTTGTCGAGAAAGGAAGATTTGTCATTGGAATAAGTCGTATAAGTTCGATTTAATTGAAAGTCGTCTGTTAATATGTTTTGTAAACTGTCTTTTTGATATGAATTTAAAAATTCAAAAAAAATGTCAGAAATATTTTTTTGACTTTGGCCCCAAGCAGTCAAAGTGACTAGTAAAAGCAAAAAGGTCGTATATATTAATTTACAAGTCATTTTGTTTTGGTGTGTTAGTAAAATTCCTTATTACATTTTTTTAATTTGCGTTCGGTGCGGAAGAGAAATCCCTTAAGTTCAAATTTAGTGCAAAAGCTAATAGAAAGTATTCTTAAGCTTCGGGAATCAGCCTAGTATCCCGATAGCTATCGGGACCACACTGACGCAAACCAATGTTATAGCCAGTGGTCATCTTCATACGAAACAATGAGATTGCTTTCATGAATTATCAATGAATAGCCCTTTCTTTTATGCTGATTGCAACATAGCCAGTCCCTATTAAAAAACCGGAAATTGATGGAACTATAAGAAAAACTGAATAATCATTATTCCAAACGATTGCTATAAAAACAAGAACGGAACCAAGAATGTAGATGCCGCTTGTAACCAAGCCAAATACGCTACCCCAAAACAGATTTTTGATAACGCCATATCCGCTAACCAATGAAATGGGACCGGTTAAAATGATGTCAGCCCAAGGTATCAATACTGTCAACAACTCTGTTTGGGAAAATATACTTCCATCACCCCATGTGTATAGACCACCGACAATTGCGAAAATGCCAGTGAGCATAAAGAGGATTCCGAATACCTTGTTCATTTTCCTAATATGCTGTTCTTAAAACTATGCAACCTTTCTCTCAGCTCATCACTGAAGTTGTCCTCTGTAATTTTCGCCTTAACCATAATATCTGTTTTTATCTTCCCTTCATAGCCCTTTATTAGGGATGTTGAAAATGCCGCGGTGGTTTTTACGAATTCTCCACCCAACTCCCTAGTCAATTTTAAGACTTGATTGTATCCATATTCGTTATCTTTTTCGTCTTCGCTTGTTTCGCAGGTTACAGCAAAATGTACAGGTTTTGATAGGTTAAAACATTTTTTCAATAAAGTTCTCAATGGAGCAATGAGCAGTCCGCCCCAAATTGGACCAATGACAATTATTTCTTCGTATTCCTTAATCTTGTTTGTTGAGATATTAGTTGGAATGGGGATTTTAAGCAAAGAAATGAGAAACAACAGTCCAGTGTAGTTTAAATTGGGACTTACCAATTCCAAATCGCAAGACAATTCCCTTGATAGCTTTTCAGCTATAAAACGACTATTGCCGGTCTTCGAATAACAAAGTATAATGTACTTTTTCATAAGGTGTTGTCATTTTTAGCATTGTCTATAACGGTTTGCAGCTGCACGAAGTTGGCGATTTCGAAGCACAAAACTGGCAACCACCACTGAACCGCCAGTTTCTTGTAGGTGCTGTTATAAGCTGACCTTCCTGTCTTTATTTGCTTTTGTTCTCCTAGCAAGTTTCACTAATTCAAACCATATTACTGAAATAAAACCAATGATTATACAAGTCAATAATTGCAGTCCATTTAATGTTTCAAATTCAAAAAAATTAGACAAGGGTTTAAAGGTAAGAATAAGACCAACAATGGCGATAGTTATGAAAATGATTAATAGAACCATATTGTTTTTATACTTTAAAGTCGTCAAAATGGAATAATAAAATGAACGGTTTACTAAGGTGAGAAAAATGTTTGCTGTAATTAAAACAGTGAAAGTCATTGTCCGGGTAAGTGCTTCGTCATAACCATTTATTACTGAATATTGGTAAACAAACAATGTTCCCGCTGTTATGAATAATCCTTGAACAATGCTAATGGATAATTCTCTCCAATTAAAGAAAGTTGTTGTCAGTGGCTTGGGTTTTTGCAGCATTGTATTTGCCTCCATTGGTTCGTTTTCATAAATGATAGAACAAGTCGGACCCATTATTATTTCCAAAAAAATGATGTGAATAGGAGAGAAAATATTTGGATAAATCCACCCCAAAGCTAAAGGAATAAAAACTGTGAGAATGATTGGAATGTGTATGGATATGATGTATTGAATGGCTTTTTTAAGATTGGTGTAAATCTTCCTGCCCATAGCAATTGCATCCACCATTTTAGACAAATCGTCTTCTAATAGAATGAGTGACGCTGCTTGCTTTGCTATTTCTGTTCCTTTTTTACCCATTGCAATTCCAATATGTGCTGCTTTCAATGCAGGACCATCATTTACACCATCGCCTGTCATTGCCACAATTTGGTTGTTGGATTTTAAAGCGTTGATTATTTTTAGTTTAGCATCGGGAAACATTCTTGTAAAAATGGCAGTATCCGTTACGCAGGTTCGTAGATCTTTTTCAGATAATTCCATTAGCTCATCTCCTGAAATCGTTTTGTCGTAACCCTTAAAGCCAATTTGTTTGGCAATGGAAGCGGTTGTGGCTGCATTATCTCCAGTAATTATTTTTACATTAATACCTGCAGTATAAAAATCTTCCAATACGCTTTGGATGTTTTTTTTTGGCGGGTCGTAAAAAGCTACGATGCCTTTAAATTGAAAAGATAAATCTTGTTGATTTACAGGATAGTTATTCCCTTTAAAATTAGAAACCCCAACGCCTATAACTCTGTATCCTTCGGTAGCTAAAAGTTGAATAGCTAAATGAATTTGTACTTTTTCAGATTCTGTAAGATTTGATACATTGATAAGTGCTTCTGGAGCTCCTTTAGCTGCTATAATTTTGTTGTCTTTATTATCCGAAAAGATATGTGTCATCATTGGCGGTTTGCCGTCTAATGGATATTCATATATGAGTTTATAATTGTATCGTTCGTCATTTGGTGTTACCTCTTTATACTTTTGATGTAACGCCACTTCCATTGGGTCAAATGGAATAGGCTCACTTGCCCACATTGCCAATTCTATTAATTCCTTTTCATCATCGTTTAATTCATCTTCTGGCTTAGATATTGTATTACTTTTTAGCACAAATAGTTTTGCCAAACTCATTTTGTTTTCTGTAATTGTTCCTGTTTTATCTGTGCAAATAACAGTAGCACTACCTAAGGTCTCAACCGTTTTCATTTGCTTTACTACAATGCCAATTTTCATTAAACGCCAAGCACCTAATGCCATAAATGTGGTAAAAGCGACAGGAATTTCTTCGGGCAAAATGCTCATTGCCAAGGTAAGCGATTGTAATAAACTATTCAATACATTTTGCGACTGCCAATAATTAATTGCCCAAACAATTACAAAAACTATTGCTCCAGCAATCGCCATCCATTTTACAAAATTGTTTATTTGTATTTCTAAAGGCGTTTTTTCTTCGTCTATTCCTTCTAAGCTGATTCCAATTTTGCCTAATTTGGTTTCGTTACCAATAGCGGTAATTTTTGCTATGGCTAAACCACTTGCTATTGTTGTTCCGCTATAAATAAATTTGTCTTCTTTTTCTTTATCCTTAAATACTGCAAACGATTCACCAGTTAGTATAGATTCATTTACTGAAAAGTCGTTGGAGTGAATAATGGTACCGTCTGCTGTAATTGAGCTGCCTTCTTCAACCATCAAGCAATCACCTATTACAATGTCTTCACTTTTTATTTCTTTGATTTCACCATTGCGAATAACCTTGCAACTAGGCTGAGAAAAGTCTTTTAGCTTTTCTAAAGCATTTTTGCTTCTAGAATTTTGATAAAGGGAAATAGAAGTGATGAAGATAATGGCAAGAACCAAAAAAATTCCGTTACCTGTTTCGCCACTCATAAAATAGATAGTAGAAGCCACCAATAACAAAATAATCATTGGGTCTTTTGAAAAACGTTTTACAGTATCAATGAAACTATTTTCTTTTTTGTAGCTTAATTTGTTTTGTCCAAATCTTTCTCTGGCTTCAATTACTTGATCACTAGTCAAACCTAATATATTAAAATTGTTAGAAGCCATTTTAAAAATAATCTTTTGCTAAATTGGGTTTGTTAACGATTGATTTTAAAGTCATTTAAAAAAAATAGAACATGTCCTTCTAAGAGTATTTTAGTTTAGACTTCTGACTAAAAAAATTTAAATTGGATAAGCTGTTGAAATCGCAAAAGTTTTTCTTCTATTACATAATTAACAAGCCACCATCTACAACCATTGTACTACCAGTCATATAATTGGATGCATCACTTGCTAAAAACAATGCGGCATTCCCAATCTCTTCTGGTTGACCTATTCTTTGTAGAGGCAACATGCTTATAAACTGTTCCATTTGTACTTTCATAGCTTGCTGTTGTTCGGTTGATAAATTAGTGCCTGCAATTTTTGTTACTCCAGGGGTGTTTACGCCACCGGGTGCTATATCGTTTACATTTATTCCATATTTACCTACCTCTTTAGCAAAAGCCTTAGTTAACATTCTAACTCCGCCCTTGGAGGAATCGTATTGTGATAAATTACCAGTAGGTTTAATACTATCGATTGATGAGATGTTTATTATTTTTCCACCATGTTTCTTTTCTATCATTTTTTTTACTGCTAATTTGGATAGAAATGCAACGGCTTTTAAATTTAGGTTGATTGTTTTATCCCATAGTTCCTCGGTTAATTCAGTAACAGGGCAATAAGAAAAAATGCCTGCATTGTTTACCAAAATATTTAAATCGCCAAATTCTTTTACTGTTTGAGTGATAATGTTTTCAAGATTTTTGATGTCACTCAAATCAGCTTGAATGTAAAGTGCTTCCCCACCGTTACTTTTTATGTCACTCATTGTGGCTTCAGCCTCCTTTTGTTCTACAATATCAACAATCATAATTTTAGCGCCAGCTTCAGATAAGCGCTTTGCAATGCCTTTGCCTATTCCCATTGCGCCACCAGTTACAATGGCTACTTTTCCTGTTAAGTCAAACAGTTTTTCAATTGAATTTTTCATCGTTTAGTTTTTTTTAGTGTTAAATATTTTTTTCAGCTTCTGCAATGTTTTCTATTCCTTTAATTAATGCATCGGGATTAAAGGATATACTGTCAATTCCGTTTTTGACCAGAAATTTTGCATACTCAGGATAATCACTAGGGGCTTGTCCGCAGAGTCCTGTATGTGTTTTTGTTTTTTTAGATTTGGTTAAGGTCATTTCAATGAGTTGCATTACAGCAGGATCGAAAGGACTAAAGATTTCGCTTAATAATTCTGAATCTCTGTCAGCTCCTAAAGTAAGTTGTGTTAAATCGTTCGATCCTATGGAGAAACCATCAAAGTGTTTGGCGAATTCCTCTGCAAGCAATGCATTGCTAGGTATTTCAATCATCACATACAATTCCAGTCCATTTTCTTTTCTTTTTAATCCGCAAGCATCCATAACCGTAATCACCTTTTCTGCTTCTGAAATGGTTCTGCAAAATGGAATCATTAATTTCACATTAGTAAATCCCATTTCATCTCTTACCATTTTCATTGCTTTGCATTCCATTTCAAAAGCATCTTTATACATTGGGTGATAATATCTTGATGCACCTCTAAAACCAATCATAGGGTTTTCTTCATTGGGTTCAAATTGTTGCCCACCAATTAAGTTAGCATATTCATTTGATTTAAAATCGCTCATTCTAACAATTACCTCCTTTGGATAAAATGCGGCAGCTATTTTAGCTGTTGATTCGGCTAATTTGTTTATGAAGAATTCTTCCTTGTTTTTATAAAGGCTTGTGAGTCTTTTTATTTTGGTTTTTACTTTTGAATCATTTATTGTGGCAAAATGTTTTAATGCCATAGGATGAATGCCAATTGAGTTACTTATTATAAACTCCATTCGCATCAAGCCAACACCATCGTTTGGCAGTTGCGAGTATCCAAAAGCTTCATCAGGATGGGCAAGAATGAGCATTACCTTGGTTTTTGTTTTTGGAACTGAAGAAATATCAATTACTTTTTCATCCCATTTTAACTGCCCATTAAATACATCCCCAGTATTTTCTTTAGCAGTGGAGACAGTAATCAATTGCCCATCTTTAATTTTCTGTGTACCATTACTTGTTCCTACAACTGCTATTGCACCCACTTCGCGAGCAACAATTGCAGCATGTGAAGTTCGGCCTCCTTGATTGGTGATGATTGCAGTAGCTTTTTTTAATACTGGATCCCAATCAGGATCAGTTTTTTCCGTAACCAATATTTCTCCCTTGTTTAATTTAGAAATTTCAGAAGGCGAATGCAATATTCTTGCTTTACCTGAAACAATTTTATTCCCAATGCCAGCGCCTGAACATAATTTTTCTCCTTTTTCTAATAAGGAATATTCTTTGTAATCACTATTTTTTTTATTACTATGAACTGTTTCAGGTCTTGCCTGTACAATATATAATTTGTTGTTCTGTCCGTCTTTCGCCCATTCTATATCCATGTTACATTTATAATGCTCCTTTATGATACATGCCCATTTCGAAAGTTGAATTATTTCTTCATCGTTTAATACATATTCATTCCTTTTGACTTCCGATGTGTCAGTATTTACGATTGCATCTTCAGGTCTTACAATTTCATCTGTATTTAGTACTGAATACACCATAGTTTTGAGTTTGCTTCCTAACTTGTGCGCTATTATCGGGTTTTTAACCTTGCCTAAAAAGGGTTTATAAACTAAAAATTCATCGGTATTGATGGTGCCTTGAACCACATTTTCTCCAAGACCCCAAGCTCCAGAAATTAATACAACCTTATCAAATCCGGTATCCGGATCGATTGTAAACATTACTCCTGAACTTGCTAAGTCGGAGCGAATCATTGTTTGAACACCAATAGACAAAGCAACTTTCATATGATCAAAACCGTTATCGGAACGGTATTTTATTGCTCTGTCTGTAAACAAAGAAGCATAACATCGATGGCATGCTTTTATTAAATTAATTTCCCCTTTTACGTTTAGATAAGTTTCTTGTTGACCTGCAAAACTAGCATTAGGTAAATCTTCTGCTGTTGCACTGCTCCTGATGGCATAGGTTTTCTCATCTCCTGAATTTTTCACCAACAATTGATAGGCTTTAATTATTTCTTTTTCCAATGATTTAGGAAAAGTTGATTCCATAATCTTTGTTCTTATTTGTTTGCCAATAGCGGAGAGGTTGTTAAATGATTTAATGTCTAATTCTGCCAATAAACTACTTAAAACTGGGGTAAGTTTATTTTCAGTTAAAAATTGACTATACCCTTCAGAGGTAACTGCAAAGCCTTCAGGCACCAATATACCTTTCGTTGAAAGTAATGAATACATTTCACCCAGTGAAGCATTTTTACCACCGACACTTGAAATGTCATTTATTTTTATTTCCGAAAAATGTTTTATTAATTTCATACTATTGAGTGAATCAACTTGACTTGTTCTTTTTGATTTGTTTAACTATATGATTATTTGTAATGATTAATGGAAAATGTGTTTGGTCTATTATAAATAATCTCACACAAAGCTAAACTATAACTACTCAAGGAATATTGATAAAAGTCATGCGAGAAAAGGCAATAAGAGAAATTCTAGCTCTTTTGTTAATCAAATTCCTTGCACAATTAGTATTAATTGTTTTGAGCTTTACACATTTATCCGAATGTTTAACGGTCAAATATATTTTGGCAAGATTAGAATATGGAAATAAGTATTTTCCGAGCGGTCAGACTTTTATATAACGTTTTTACGCTGACTGCTATTGCGGAATAAAAAGCATAAAAATTTCAAGTATTTCCAAAAGATGATTTTTGGATGTCAGACCGAATCGCTACTCGGCCGCAGTAGCAAAAAGCGTAAGTTAGCTGATGTCTATCTACTACCCAAAATGTCCTCCAATATACCTTTGCGTTAATTCATTTTTGGGATGATTGAAAATAGTATCGCAAGTGTCAAATTCTATTAATTCGCCTAAATACATAAAAGCAACTTTTTCTGAAATACGTTGGGCTTGTTGCATGTTATGTGTAACAATTACAATGGTAAAATCCTTTTTGAGTTTCAGTATCAATTCTTCTATTTTTTTCGTGCTTATAGGGTCAAGAGCAGAGCAAGGTTCATCCATCAAAATTACTTCTGGTCGTAGCACTACGGTACGGGCAATGCAAAGCCGTTGTTGTTGACCTCCCGATAATTTTACAGCAGGTTTTTTCAATTCATCTTTTACTTCGTCCCACAAAAAGCTTTCTTTGAATGCTTGTTCTATTAAATCAGGAATTTCATTTTTGGGATAATCGTGTATTTTTAAAGCATAAGAAAGATTTTCATAAATACTTTTGGGCAAAGGATTCGGTTTTTGAAAAACCATTCCAATTCGTTTACGAATATCTGTTACTGAATTCTTCTTGTCGTATAAATCTAAATCATCTAAAAATAGTTTTCCCTCTATTTTGGCATCAGAGGATAAGTCATGCATGCGATTAAAACTCCTAAGCAAAGTAGATTTTCCGCAACCAGATGGACCAATTAAAGATGTTACTTGATTTTTAGGAAAATCAATATTTATATTTTTTAGAATTTGTTTATTCCCAAAGAATAAGTTTAAATTTTCGGCTCTAAGTTTTATTGCATCCATTATTAATCTTGTGTTCTGTTTTTAAATCGTACATAAAAAGCAATGATATTCAATAGAAATACCAACAATATCAATACCGTTGCAGTTCCGTAGGCTAAAGGTCGCACTTGCTCTATGGCATTGTGCTGTGTAGATAACATATATAAATGATAGGGTAATGCCATAAACTCCTGATTGGCAGAAGAGCTTACCCCATTAATATAAAAAGCAACGCCTGTAAATAGGATAGGAGCGGTTTCTCCTGCAGCTCTTGACAGGGTTAAAATCACTCCGGTTAAAATGCCGGGCAAGGCTACAGGCAATACTACATCTTTTATGGTTTCAGCTTGTGTTACACCCAATGCCAAAGTAGCTTCACGCAAACTATTAGGAATTCTTTTCAGGGCTTCTTCGGTAGTGGTAATGATGTAAGGCAATGACAGTAAACCCAGCGTGAGTCCAGCCGATAATATAGAAGTGCCCAAATGGAAGGCTTGTACAAATAACGCTAATCCAAATAAGCCATAAATGATGGAGGGAATGCCAGCTAAATTTCTAATAGAAGCACGAATAATATTGGTAAGCAATGATGGTTTGGCATATTCATTCAAGTAGATAGCACAGGCTACGCCAAATGGTACGGCAAATAGGGTAGTGATGAATGTGAGGATTACTGTACCCACTATTGCAGGTAGAATGCCACCTTCTGTCATTCCATTGGTTGGAAAAGTAGAAACAAAACGCCACGACAAACTAGAGAAGCCTTTGGAAAAAATATCCCATAGAATAACGCCTAAAAACAAACAAACGATGAAGGTACTGCCACAAAGAATAATCCAATTGAAAGTGTTTCGTATATTTTTCGTATTCATCAGGCGTGAAATTTTCTTAAACGATTGGCAAAATATTCGCCTATAAAATTTACAATAAGCGTAATTAGAAATAATAAAGCAGCAATAGCGAATAAAGCAAAGTAATGCGTAGTTTGGTAAGGCACTTCTCCCAACTCAATTGCAATAGTTGCTGTAATGGTTCTTACAGAATCTAAAAAACCTTTTGGGATAGCTGCGGCATTTCCGGTAGCCATCAACACGGTCATTGTTTCTCCCAATGCTCTTCCTAAACCCAGCATTACGGCAGCTATTAACCCAGGCATTGCGGCAGGTATGGTAACTTTAAAAAGCGTTTCCCATTTATTAGCACCTAAAGCAAGCGATGCTTCTCTGTGCGATTTTGGTACGGCATTGATGGCATCTTCGCTAATTGTAACAATGGTAGGCAAAGCCATTATGGCTAATAAAATAGAACCGTTTAAGGCATTTAATCCGTTTTGAATGCCGAAAACGTGAGCCAAACCTGGTCCGACTAAAACAATTCCTAAAAAACCGATTGCTACCGATGGGATAGCTGCCAACATTTCGATGATGGGTTTTAGAAACATTTGCATTTTTTTAGGTGCTAACTCCGATAAATAAGCGGCTGTTAAAATACCTAAAGGAACAGCGATGAGCATAGAGCCCAACGCCACCAAAAATGTACTTACCAATAAAGGCAGTATGCTGTAATGCGTTTCTGGATCCCATTGCGAACCCGTAAAAAAATCGATAGGCGATATGTTTAAGAAGAAAGAAATACTGTTGGAAAATAGCATTAAAAAAATGCCGCCCAATAAGGTTATGGTTAGCAATCCTGTGCATTTAAAAATTACTTTAAACAGACCATCTATTTGCTCTCTCTTTTTTGTATTCATCGTTAATTATTTACAGGATAATAGCCCGATTCTTGAATGATTTTTGCCCCTATTGCAGACTTTTCAAAATCAAGGAATGGTTTAATTTTTAAATAATCACTTTTCCTGAAATACTGAAATAAAGGGCGTTGAAAAAAATAACTTCCTGATGCAATGGCGCTAGCATCTAATGGCGAAACTGCTTTTGAATGATTGGTGTAGATGGATAAAACTTTGATACCCGTGTTATTGCCTTTTAAAACATAACCAGCACTCACATAGCCAATGCCTGAGCCATCCGCTTTAATAGCTTCTAAAATTTGTGCATTGCCATTCATTTGTTTAGCATAAGGCGAAAAATGAATGTTTAAAATGTGTTTCACATAGTCGTGTGTGCCCGAATTGCTTTGTCTTCCATATATAGTAATGGGCATATTATTTTGATGGAAGGAAGACCAATTGGTGATTTCGCCACTTAAAATTTTGGTAATATCATTTGTATTGAGCGAATCAATGGTGAACTTATCCGACACCACAAAAGCGATGGCATCTTGGGCAAAAATAAAAGAATCGAGTTCAATGTTCTTTTGCTGAAACAAATCCAGTTCTGTTTGTTTTATACTTCGTGAAGAATTGGCAATGTCTGCATTTCCGTTTAATAAAGAAGCTATGCCCAATCCTGAACCACCTCCTGAAACGGAAACCAAAACCACATCATTTTCTTTACGAATTTGTTCTGCTAAAACCACCACAAGATTCACTTCGGTATCAGAACCTTTTATTTTTATAGTTTCACTATTTGGCGAACAAGATTGAAACATAATTACAAGAAGAACTGAAAATAAACGCATATGCAAAATTACTTCAATGGCAAAATCTGAATGTTTAGTTTGTATTATCATTAGTGTTCGTTTAAAATACCAGCTAATGTTTTTTAGCTACAAGAAGTTGGCGATTTTTACCATCAAACATCATGCGCAGAACCGCAGTTCAATTATACGAAAAATTGTCATACGGGGCACTGAACCGCCACTTTTGCCAAACCCGTATTAGTGGTGGTGGTTCCTTCGGTCAAAGTTAGAAATTAAATTAAAATTTCATAGGTTTGTCATATTCAATTTCAGTGATGTCAAACTTTGCGTAACAGAAATCACCCTTTTCTAATCTCCACAGAACTTCAAAGCGTGTTGGAATAAGCACTTTATTCAATTCCTTGTAGTCTGATACTTTGATAACCCATGTCTCTAAATTATTCACACCCATATACCGCTTGGTTTCCATTTCTGTGATTTCGCCTATGTCGTTGAAAGTAATTTTAAAGAATAAGGAAAGTCCTTTATAATTAAAGGTAAGTTTAGCGGTTTTGTCGTCAATTGGAAACCATTTTAATTTGTCACTCGGTAAGAAATTTGTTGGATATAAGATACTTTCTCCAAGCCAACGAAGTAATTCACCTTGATTGTATTGCTTGCCTTTGGCATTTACTACGTTAATCAATGAAAAAAGTGAAACAATCAATCGACCGTTGTCAGCAATATACAAATCTTGAGCTATAAACATGGCAGTAGTTCCTTTCCAGATGAAGCCAGGTTTTTCAGTAGTTGCATACTGTTCGCCTTTTATGTTCATCCAACCTTTTTTAAGGCCTGCCTTAAATTGTCCTTCGTGTTTAATTCTTACATAACTTATGAAAGAATGTTCTTCTTTTAAAATATAGTTAAAGTAGCGTTGCACTGGTTTCGGCAAACTGTCTGTTTGACTTTTGTCAAATTGTTGTTGAGATATATTTTTTGATAGAGCAAAAAGTTCAATGATCTTTTTGTGGAATTGTATAGATAAATTTACTTTTACTATAATTAAGGCCAATAGCAGAAGCCCGAGTATTGAAAATACGATTGTCATAATTTTCTTTTTTTATAAAGTGTTCCGATTTGAGGCAACAATGCAACAAAAATTATAGGTAGTGATTATAGCATTTAAAAGGTTTGTAGACAGCCAACACTTTGCACAACTACCGTTCCAACTTGTATTTAAATAATTAAAGCGAAAACTATATAGATACTATATGCCAACCCCAATACATATCTTTTAAAAAGTTTAAATGCTCTACAAATCTG
This sequence comes from Flavobacterium sp., assembly GCF_049318325.1. Classification (GTDB taxonomy): domain Bacteria; phylum Bacteroidota; class Bacteroidia; order Flavobacteriales; family Flavobacteriaceae; genus Flavobacterium. Next base: position 26,080 of record NZ_JBMOGQ010000007.1, read on the forward strand.
TTGGCAGGTTTTTTAATTAAAGCAACTTCGGAATAAATTATTTTTGATTTCTTCCTAATGTTTCCACTTCATCAAGCCAATCTTTTCTTTTCGCATTATCTGATGATTTTACAGTTGCAAATGCTGTTATTTTTACTGGTTTGATACCACTAAATTCTAAAATACCAATTTTTATTGCGTTGTGTCCAGCATTTCTATTTACCAACCAATAATACCATTTTGGTGTGTCCATGGTTACGATTAGTCTTGCGGTTTTTCCTTTTAACAATTTGTCCCAGAAGGGTCCTTTCTCGTGATACTTAAAAGCGAAATTGGGTAGAAAGACCCTATCAAAAAAGCCTTTCAAAAGAGCAGGAAAAGTTGCCCACCAATTTGGATAAACAAAAACCAAATGGTCTGCCTGTAAAATGTCTTGTTGTATTTTCAGCAAATCTGGCTCAAGTTCTGAAACAACCCGATAGCCATAATTAAGTATTGGGTTAAAATTCAAATCAACCAAATGAACCAATTGGCATTGGGCTCCATTAGAGTCAGCTCCTTTTTTGTAGCTTTCTGCCAAAGCGAAACAAAGACTTTCTTTGTCAGGATGTCCGTTGATAATTAATATTTTTTTCATACAGCAAGTTCGGATTATTATAATTCAGGTTCTTTACACAATTGTATAATTGATTTGCCTCATTCACACTTTTAGATTTAGTGAAATGCCATATTTTGTAGACACGATAGTCTGTCTATTGCGCGGTCGAACCATTACAGCTAACGTGATTTGGCTTTGAGTTCGGTGTGGAATAGAAAGAACTCAAGTTCAAATTTAGTAAAAATGCTTATAGAAAGTAGCCCGAAGCTTCGGGATACAGCCTGGTATAAAAGCCACTCTGAGACAAAACCAATGTTATTGGTTGTTTTTCTCTTCCGTTCGTTAGTTTTCATTGTCGTCTTGTTCTACGTGTAAGATGTGCAAAAGTCTATGAATTATAGGAGCAAAGAAAACAGCAGTAATACTTAAAAATGCAACTCCACTGTAAAGAGCATACACAGATGAAAATATTTTTGCAGTCGGTGTTGTCATTTCTACAACTGGTCCCATACCTGTTAAAATCATACAAGCCATATGAAAACTATCAAGCCAAGAAACTTGCCCAAAATGATGATAGCCAAATGTTCCTAACAGAACAGAAAATACTACTAAGCCTAAAGCAAACAGTCCATACCTTCCTAGTCTGAATAAGAAGTGAGGTAGTGGAGTTACTTTCTGTTTGCGGTTTTCTAATTTCATTTCTTTTTGAGTTCTTTCATTAGGTCTTCTAAATAGTCTGTTTGAACTTCTTGAATTTCCAGTAGTTTTTTATTTTGATGTGCCAATAAATGGTCTATTTTTTCACTCAACAATTTTATTTCAAGTTCTGCCTTTAAATTGATTTTGTAATCGTGTTCGCTTCTTTGCCGGTCTTTTTGTTCCTGTCTGTTTTGGCTCATCATAATAATTGGTGCTTGAATTGCCGCCAAACAAGAAAGAATTAGATTAAGAAGTATAAAGGGGAATGGGTCAAAGGGTCGTGTGGCTAAAAACCAAATATTAATAATCATCCAAATTAAAATGAAAGAAAAAAAAGTGATAATGAATGTCCAACTACCACCAAATGCAGCAACATTGTCAGCAAGTTTTTGTCCGAACGTGAGGTCTGCTTCTATTTCGTCCTGAATGTTTTCGGAAAGAATAGAATTATTTTTTATTGCTTCCATTACATCTCTATCAATTACTGCAATTTCTCCTTTTTCCTGAGTAATTAATGATGTCAAATAAAGTCGTCTGTATTGATTTAGTTCATCTATTGTTATAAGATTCTCTTGGTCAAAGTCCGGGAATTCGGATTTGATTAAATTGAAAACCCCTGCTCTGATATCCTGACCCTTTACGTCTTCACCCTTCTGAATTTCTTGTTTGCTTATATGGCTTATTTTCATTTTGAGTGGCTTTAAAAATAACCGCTAACATGATTTGGCTTTGAGTTCGTTGTTGAATAGAAAGCACTAAAGTTCAAATTTAGTACAAAAGCTAACAGAAAGTATCACGAAGCTTCGGGATACAGCCTAGTAGAAATGCCACATTTACGTACAGCCAATGTTAGCGATAGTTTTTTTTCGGTCACATAAATAAATTAAGGGTTTAATGTTACTTCGTAACCAACATAATCATTATAACTAATTTTATTCCCAACAACACCAGACACACCATTAAGTTTATAGGATTTTAGTGTATTCATACATTCGCAACCATCTGGTGAAGTTGCGAAATCAGTCTTTTTACATTTCATCGTTTCATTTTGTTCCTCAATGCTAGATATTGAAATTTCTTTCAATCCATTATTTACAGTCGTTGAATAAAAGTGTACTTTCCAATCAAATTCTCCAATCATTCTGTAGTCCGCCCATTGTGTGAACACATTTGTCTTATTGTTTACCGTTTCAAAATAAACTCCTGCACCGTTAATTACTCTAACGCTATCCAATAAAGCACCAAAATTTGTCCCTTTTTGAAATTTGTAAATTGTAAAATCACTCAAACTATCAGCTGTCTTATTATTTAATGACAGAATTAAATTAGTTTTTCCGCAGTTATAAGTTTTAGTACAACTTGAAATGGCTAATAAGAAAGGAAGAAAAATGAAAATCAGTCCTTGCCATTTAATAATTGGAAAATGTTGTTTAAATATATTTTTCATTTTTTGTCGTGTTTTGTCGTGTTTTCAATATGCTGACGCCTAACGTTTTTTGGCTTTGCGGTCGGTGTGGAATAGAAAGCACTGAAGTTCAAATTTAGTACAAAAGCTAATAGAAAGTACAAGTATTCAGCCTATTACAAATGCCACACTGATTTAAAACTAATGTTAGCATTAGGCTTTTCTGTCTGAAGTTGAAGTATTAAATAATATGTTGCCAAAATAGTACAATACTAATAGCGATTTCCAATTGTTTCTGATGGCATAGAATTTTGTATTGTAGCCAAATCGGTTTTGGTTAAATCCACTTTAAATGTACCTAAGTTCTCTTCTAGACGGTGAACATTTCTAGTACCTGGAATAGTCACGATTTCATCGTTTTGAGATAGCACCCACGCTAAAGCAACTTGTGCTTTGGAAACTTTTTTGTCTTGTGCAATTTGCTCCACAATTTCTACAAATTTTAGATTTTCCTTGATCGCTTCGTCCGTAAAACGAGGAAGTGTAAGACGCCAATCACTTGTTTCTAAATCTGCTCGACTTTTGATTGCTCCTGTTAAAAACCCTCGCCCAAGAGGACTATATGCGACAAAGGTGATTCCGAGTTCTTGACACACATCCAAAATGCCTTGTTCAGTTTCACGGCTCCACAAAGAATACTCGTTTTGCACGGCTGCAAGTGGGTGAACTGCATGTGCTCTTCGAATCATTTCAACATTCGCTTCACAAATGCCTAAGTGTTTTACCTTTCCGTGTCTTACCAAGTCACTCATTGCACCAACAATTTCTTCAATTTCTACTTTAGGGTCTTGCCGATGCATGTAATACAAATCAATTGCATCAACTCCCAAATTTTGAAGACTTTGTTCGCAAGCTTGTCTTATGTATTCTGGTTTACCGTTAAGCCCAAGAAATTCACCCTTAGGTCCTCGCATTACAGCAAACTTGGTCGCTAAAATTAGTTCACTCCACCGTCCTTTGAATGCTTTTCCTAATAGTCGTTCATTTGCTCCCCAACCATACATGTCGGCTGTATCGAAAAAATTCACTCCTAAGTCAATGGCATTATGCAATGTATTAATGGATTCTTCTTCGTTAAAAGAACCATAAAACTCTGACATACCCATACAGCCAAGTCCAATTCTATTAACTGATATAGTACTGTGTCCTAATGTTGTTGTTTCCTTCATTGTTTCAATGTTTTATAAAGTTTTTATCTGTCGCTTTTGTATCTTTTTGTTTAGTTAAAGTCGTCTCTTAAGCTTGCTGATAAAAGTTTTAGGCTTTGCGTTCGGTGTGGAATAGAAAGCACTTAAGGTCAAATTTAGTACAAAAGCTAATAGAAAGCATCCCGAAGGTTCGGGATTCAGCCTAGTATCCCGATAGCTATCGGGACCATACTGACGCAAAGCCAATGTTAGTGGTTGTTTTACTTCTTTTATAAATTAGTTTAATAATTTTCTTAGCTTAGTTATTATTTGTATAAAGTATTTTATTGCAATTCAACTATAACTTCATTTTTTCGATTAAAAACTTCATAAGGTGCATTATAACCAAAAAAATAAAATTGATTAGAATACTTTATACCTTCAGCATCTAATGCTGCTTTTAAATTCTGTTTATACTTTTCTATTTTAGTTTCATTAGCCCATCCGCTAAATCTGATAGCAGCAACGGTTTTTGCAGGTTCTTCCCTAAATTCTATACCTGATTGATTAGGTTTAGGAAGCATGTCCTTATTTAATTTCTTTGGAACCATAAACATCATTGTCATTGAATCCTCTAACGAAATTGAAACAGGTGAAGTCATAGATATTTTTTCATTCCTTTCATTATTTCCAAAAATATATCTCGCTAAAATAGAGAAGCCTTGACCTGAAGAATTTTTATATCCTTTTGTGGAGAGTTTTACCGATGTAAATAAAGTAGCTTCATAATTTCTTATTTCAAATCGGTTATATTTTTTTTTGACTGTATAAGGGTATGTTTCAATATTTCTTTGTGCAAGTATAAAATAAAGTTGGACAAATGCAAACGCTATTAAGATTACTACAAGTATGATTGTTACTATTTTCATTTTTTTATTTTAGTGTTTAATTGTTTTATTTATAATTCTGAACAACGTCAAAAGTAGGTAATGATTCAGAATTAGTTATAGTTTATAAATTTTCTTCATCGTTATCGGACTTTTGAAACTCGATTTTTCAGAGTCGGTTTATTGACTGCTAACGTTTGGCTGGTTTAAGAAGTTGGCGATTTCGGAGCACTAAACTATATGCCAATACTGCACTTGATACGGAACACAAATGTTCATTTAACCATTGAACCGCCAATTTCTTAAACCCGCTGTTATGCCCAGCGCTGATGTCTTCTATGTCAGTCCGTGATGATTAACTTTTTTGTTTCAATTTGTTTGTTGTCCTGGGTCAGTTGAATGAAATAAAATCCATTGGGTAAATTGTCACGATACAATGTAGAAGTGTTGCCTGAAATATTGGTTATTTCCCTTACTTTCTGCCCGAAACAGTTGTAAACCGTGAGAGTTTCGTTATGTAAAAGATTGTCTGTTTGTATAGTTGTCTGTGTAGAAAAAGGATTTGGAAAAACTTTAAATGTGTACGGGTAAAAATTCGTGTTGGTAATTCCTGCAGGACATCCAATAGCTTGGCTTTGACGATAACTTATTTTAGAACTCATAGACAATGAATCCTGGAAATCCTGGGCCTTTTGACAATCACCTTTCAGAAAATAAGCAAGCCAAAGTTTAAGGAAATTATTTGTTATCGATTGCTGCTCTGCTCTTGTTGTGGTTGGGCTGGGTGAACAAGTGGTTTCTCCGAATGTGCAGTTGAAATTTGAATTTGCAAAAAAGCAGTGTCCGCCCCCCGTTATGTTCACCTGTGTTTTGAACGCTGCGGCTGTAGAATCATACATAATGTCCTGATGCTGTGAAGGAGGTGTTACGCAATCATTAGTTCCGCTGAACAATAAAGTTGGCACTGAAACCTGTTGCGAGGCAGTTATTGAAGATGGACTTGTATTTGCAGAGGCAAACGAAACCATGGTTGTAATCGTCAGGTTATTTTCTGCGGCAAGGAATGTACATCCGCCTCCCATAGAATGTCCCATGATGGCTGATGTAGTTCCAACACTTGCTGATGGAATAACTGCTCCCACTCCACTGCTCTGAATTTTTGCAATGAGAAATTTAAGATCTTTTCCGAAGTCGGCATGGTTTGGCGAGAAACTGCCTTCTGTAGTTGGAAACGCCAGGATATATCCTTCGGGAACAAGTGAGTCCCAAAAGTTTTGGTACGCGCTCCATACCATAACAAAACCGTGACCAAACGTGATGAGCGGAAAAACTCCTGCCGCAATCGGAGTGTTGTTACCTGCTGATGTGGCAGGATAATAAATCTCTGTTGCAATCTGGCGATTGTTTCGCAACGAATCAATAAATGTAACGGTTGTGTGTCCGATTTGCTGTGCGGACAAACTTGAACATAGGATTAGTGAAGCAAGTATAAAATTGATTGTTGTTTTCATTTTATTGTCGTCAGTGTTTATAGTGATGATACCATACTTTATATTTTGGTTACGAAGTTAATACTATTCTGTGGTCTTTTAGCATTGGGCCCAACGGTTGCGAATTTGTACAGCAGCGTATTCAAAGGTATTTCGCTTCATTTTAGAATCAAAGGATCATTAGAAGTAATTCGCTTGAATTGCTAGTTCGCTGCTATTGTACAAATTTGTTGTTATGTGGTCTTTTTTCTTTACGTTCCATCATACTTTTCTTTTAAATTGAAGAGTTTAATTATTAAATCAATTATGTTTCGCTCATTGTAAACAACGGTTTGGCGCTAGAGTAGGGAAGGGAATAGAATGCACTTCTGCTTAATTTCTTCAAAAAGATGAAGATAAAAAAAATGTTCAGCACTTGTTCTAAAGCCCTTCTTGCTTTTTAGCGCATGTTACACCTCGTGTATTGGTGTATTTTTGAAAATTATCTAATCAATGTAATATCACCTTTCAACATTTTTATCTCTGAGTTATTACACCTGTATTTAAATAGATAATAATAAGTTCCTATTGGCATCTCCACACCTTTGCATTTACCGTCCCATCCAAAAAATGAGTTAGTGCTTTGATATAAAATATTACCCCATCGGTCTACAATTATAATATTGTATTCATCGAATGTTCCTTTTATCAAGAATTCATCGTTCATGTTATCTCTATTTGGGGTAAAAGCATTTGGGGCAAATATCTGACAACATAAATATTCATCTAATTCTAATTTAAGAATCCTTATACTATCACAGCCAAATAAATTTATAAATGTGTCAATATAAATACCGGGTTGGTTATAAGAAAAATATTTTTCTCCTGGACAAAGTTTGTGGCGAATAGTATCATATAGTTTAGGTACTACTTTTAAATCTAATGTTCTAATACTATCACATCCGTTACCGCTTATCAATGTGTCAATATAAATACCCGTAGAAGAGTAACCTAAGTATGAATTGCCTTGACAAATTATTTGGGTTAAGTTTGATGAACTATTTGGAAGTACAGTTAAGTTCAACGTTCTAATACTGTCACATCCATTACTGCTTATTAAGGTGTCAACATAAATACCTGTAGTAGAGTAACCTAAATATGAATTGCCCTGACAAATAGTTTGAATTAAATTGGTTGAACTATTTGTAAGTACGGTTAAATTCAACGTTCTAATACTGTCACATCCAATACTACTTATCAATGTATCAAAATAAATACCTGTAGCAGTGTAACCTAAATATGAATTGCCCTGACAAATAGTTTGAATTAAGTTGGTTGAACTATTTTGAATTACAGTTAAGTTCAAGGTTCTAATGCTATCACATCCATTACTGCTTATTAATGTATCAATATAAATACCTGTGGAAGTGTAACCTAAATATGAATTGCCTTGACAAATCGTTTGTGTTATATTGGCTGAACTATTTGGAAGTACGGTTAAGTTCAAAGTTCTAATGCTGTCACATCCATTACTGCTTATTAATGTATCAATATAAATACCTGTGGAAGTGTAACCTAAATATGAATTGCCTGGGCAAATCGTTTGTGTTATATTAGTTGAACTATTTGGAAGTACGGTTAAGTTCAAGGTTCTAATACTATCGCATCCATTACTGCCTATCAATATATCAACATAAGTGCCTGTAGAAGTGTAACCTAAATATAAATTGCCTTGACAAATCGTTTGTGTTATATTAGCTGAACTATTTGGAAGTACAGTTAAGTTCAATGTTCTAATACTGTCACATCCATTACTGCTTATTAATGTATCAATATAAATACCTGTAAAAGTGTAACCTAAATATGAATTGCCTTGACAAATAGTATCGGTTAAGTTCTCCGAACTATGTGGCAGAAAAGTTAAGTTGAGAATTCTAATAGTATCACATGAGTTATTACCTATTAATGTGTCAATGAAAATTCCCGTTGAAGAATAACCTAAATAGGATTGACCTTGGCAAATGCTTTGGACGATAGAATCATAATGGTAACATTCCGTTATTGTATTTGAATATTGAAAGTCGGCAATAAAGTTAGGCAAGCCATGTGAAGTAAATTTACCACCAAGATTAATTGCAGTATCTACATAAGTACAATTAGGATATAAATTATTGGGATTGTAAATGGCTGATAAATAATTCTTACCGGTCCTCGAAATATAAATTTTTCCATCAGGGCCATGAGCCATGTGTCTCCATTGGTCAGCACCATTTTGAAACAGATAACTTTTTGAAGCGATTAATGTTGTCAAATTCAGGCTATTCAAATCATATTGAAAAAGATTTCCAATACCGGCAGTTGAAAAATATAGTTTTGAATTGTCAGGTGAAAAAGATGTGGCATACTCACGTCCACCCATTGATAAAATTTGTACATTCGTTACAGCACCTGTAACTACATTAAAATCAGCAATAAAAGCAGAAGTTTTAGTGGTATCTATTGTAGGTATGCAATATGAAATTTTGTTTCCGTTCTTTGAAATTGCCATTTCTCCCCAACCATCTGAATCTATTGGACCAATATTCGATATTACCGTATCAACAATACCTGCATTTGTTAGAAGGAATGCACAAAATTCGTTTGAATTAAATTTGTGAGATATGATCCAATAATCCGAACCATTACTATGTTTTACAGAAACTAATCGTTCACTAGTCAACGTATAAAGTGGTACATTCTTAGCGGTTGAAATTACCTCTCCCTTTGTATTGTCACCGCAAATGTCAACAACTGAATATCTTAAACCATTCTGAAAATTATTTTCCAATGCGTCATTGGTAAAAATGTAAAAGTATCGGCTATTCCCTGGTCTTGGAACTATTAAACAACCCATAGAAGAAGATCGATGACCAAGAAGATTATTGCCATTTAGCATATGATTTTGCGTTTTATTCCATACTCTAACGCCATCGCTATAAAATAAAAGTGCACCAGAGCTATCACTTATAGAGGAATATGATTCATTCCAAGCAATGGGTAGGAGAAAATCTGTTTGACCATTCAATAAAAATACAGGCGTAGTGGTATTAAAATCAAGACCTGCTCCGTCTCCAAAATACCAAATGTTTGCTTGTTTTTGACTAAATACTGTGGAGGACGCTAAAAGTAACAATAAGATTACTCTATACATTTTACATACTTTTTTTGAATATCAAATTAAGGACGAATTTTCTAGGTAAAATGTATATTAATAAAATATTAAACCTAGATTCGGCATTAGAAATGCTGAAACGAAAAAGAATCTGTAAGTCAATTGTTTTAAACAATCGGCAACATCTTCTATATCGGGGTAAGTCCAACTAATAGAATGGAATTTTCGTTCCTCAAATCCTATAGCGTAATTTGGGATAAACGAAAGTGTTTTCTGTTCTTCCAAAAGCGGGTTACGTTTCTTTCAACAAAGTTAGTTTAGTTAGAAGGTTGCGCTAGTTTCATGAATTTAGGGCTGTCTTTTGGTGGTGTCCGCTAACGTTCAAGGATTGGCGCTGGCAGGGCATTTGAGCACTTCAGCTGATGGTTAAATCTACTGCCAAATATAGTGAAAAAGATCAATTAATTCCCTCAGCCCTGCTTGCGCCAAACCGATGTTATAGGCCGTGCTAGTCCTTAAGGTTTTCAATATCATCTAGGTCTTTAAGTCTGCCTGATTTTTCTTTGTTTTTTAATAGATCCCAATAACCAATGAAGTTAACAGAAAGGTTATCCATTTCAACTTCTTTTCTGTTTGAGTAACACTCGATAAAACTCACACCATCGATTTCAGTAAGAAGATCGATTCTAAGGGGAGGATATCCCAATTGAATAATATTCCCAGGTTTTGTAAAGTCTTGAGTTGTCAAATTAAAAGAGCCAAATCCAAAATCGTTGATACATTGAATTATTCTTTCTGAATTTTCCGGAGTGGGGTTCAACCAGATGTCTAAATCGCCAGTGTATCTTGGATGGCCATGAATTCCAACTGCATATCCTCCTACTATTAAATATTCAACTTTATGCTGATTTAATAATCCTACAAACTCTCTGAAGTCTTGGCTGAACATCTTTTTTGAATTTCATAAATTGTGAACGAAGCATTTCAATTGCTTCGAGTCTTTCTTTTGGGCTTTTCGTTTGCCAATAACTAAAATCTGATTGTTTTTCTTTCAGATTTATTATTTTAACAACCTTCTCCATTTGTCAAAATTAAACAAATAAATGTAATTATTTTCTAATGTTTTGGGTCATACGCATGGCCTATAACGGGGTTTGGCTTTGCGTACGGTGTGGGATAGAAAGTACTGAAGCATAAAGTTGGGAGAATGTTCATAGAGACTACAAATGTTCAGCCTAGTACTAAAGCCACACTGACGCAAAACCACGGTTGTAAGAGGTTTCAGTCATTCATCAAAATCTATAACCTATTCCTAAATGTCCCTGTATTGTTGATCCATTTATATATGTCTTGGCCGTAGTAAAACCGCTACTGGGATTGTCTTTGATCCAAATATGGGTTTCATCTTGGAAAAACTGGGTAATACCAAATTGGTAAGATAGTCGAAACGTGATGTGAAATTTGTTAATTAACTTCTGCTTTCCCTCAATACCCAAAATAGGTAGAATTGTTAAACCATTCCGTTGCTTAGCTGGTAAGGTCTTATATGTAACAGGTCCTCCAACATTATAAGATGTATCATCAAAGTGTTTATTACTTTTAAAATATGATAAACTTAAACCACTTATAGTATTGATTTGAAAATTATTCTTTTCAATTAGTTGATATTGCAGACAAGTTAATAGCTTGTATGTCAGTAGTCGCCAACCCAATCCAAGCTTACCTGCACTTATTTCTAACCCATTAGTGTTGGGTGAATAGTAGGACATATCATATCCTAAATCATAGTCATCAATCTGTCCACCAATTTCAATGTAGAATTTGTTATAAATCTTCTTATCAAAAACCAAACCAATTGTCTTAGTTATTGGACGTTTAAAACTAACTCTCCCAACTTTATCGTCTGATGTTCTAAAAGCAATGTTATGCATTGCTCCTACTATAAAACTTATCTCATTCCTTTGAGCAGGCGAAGAATATGATTTAAAAGAGAACAATAGGGATATTATATAGAATTTTTTCATCTTTTCAATTGTAGAATAATTTCAAGGGGCTACTAGCCCCTTGAAATTTAATGATTATTTAAATATTGAAAGATTGACATATCTGTATCCTGTTGCACCCGGAGCTTGGCTATCGTATCTAAATTTACCTATAAACTCATAATTCGTCAATTTTCTACTGGATTCATATGGTCTCCAATTACGTTTATTGTCATATACAACGGATAAACTAGGCGCCCAATAACCTTGCCAAGGGTTATTATTTGGTTTAAATTTTACTTTTGTACCACTTTCAAAATTGATATATGTTGCCATTTGAATCCAAGTAATAGTGCCCTGTGACATATATTTTAACTCAGATAATAGGCTGTAGTAAAAAACTGCTGCTTGATAAACATTCTTGCAGTCAGCTCTCCAAACTACATTACTACTGCTAGTTACATCATCGTTAATCTTATGCTCAGTACTACTTCTTACTCGATCTTGAAAAACTCCTACTGTTCCCGCCGTAAGTAGATCGTAAACATCTTCTTCTAAATTTTCGTTAAAACGATTCATGGTTGTAGGTACAAAGACCCTTGATATGAGATCTGTAAGATTTGCACTAATATTACTTTCATTTAGAGTCCAACAAAGACCTAAATCCGTTTCCGATTTGAATACAAAGTTACCGACTTGAATTAAGCCGTCTCTATTTATGATACGAAGCAAAAGATCATCAGGACAATTTTTATTAAGATTTGTTTCAGGTGCGGAGGATGATTTCATTAAACTATACAAAGAGACAAATCCAAGATTTTGTTCCCATTGATTTAATTGGTCTTCATTCATTTCATTGAGTTCAATTAAAAGCACATCGAAAACTTCTCTATCCTTAAATTTCAGGTACCCATGCTCTGTTTTGTAAACATCATCCTCATTAGTTCTTGTTTTAATTGTACTATTATTTATGCTGGTAGGCTCAACAATTGTTTGTGCTTTTTGGCAAGCTACTGCAAAAATTGCGATAGCTAATATCGCCATGATTAACTTTTTCATTTTGTTAAAAATTTTGTTGTTTAAAATAAAATACTGTTTTGTTCATGCCTTAAGGTTTCGTCTTCAAATGCAGGCTTTTTGAAAACTATTTGCTTAACTTTTTTTTGATGTGTCAGCAAAATAAAATTTCACCATGTAAGAATTTTCAATTTTCACGTAACTTCATATTCCTTTGTTTCTGTCGCTTTAGTAACTAATCTACTTTGTTTTGAGGACTTTTGATTAGTCGAAATTAATGTTTTTTTGCCGAAACAGGTTTTGTTGTTCGTGTCTTGTCCTGAAATAGGTTGACCATTTTAATTAAGGTTTGGTATAGGTTTTC
>NZ_JBMOGQ010000008.1:0-35380 GCF_049318325.1 Flavobacterium sp.
TCCACCAACCATCAACAATTGTTTGAAGGTTTGAGGCGATTGTGGTAACGCATAAAATTGACCTTGATTCATTCGGCTCGGCACTACAAAATCACGAGCGCCTTCCGGCGTAGATTTAATTAAATACGGAGTTTCCACTTCACAAAAATCCAAATCAGATAAATATTTACGAACTTCCATTGCCACTTTGTGACGGAAAAGCAACGAATTTTTAACTGGATTTCTACGAATATCCAGGTAACGATATTTCATTCGGATGTCTTCGCCACCGTCGGTTTCGTCTTCAATAGTGAAAGGAGGAGTTAATGCAGTATTTAGAATATTTAATTCAGAAACCAGAATTTCAACATCGCCAGTAGTCATGTTGGCATTTTTGGATTCACGCTCAATAACAGTTCCTTTTACCTGAATTACGAATTCTCTACCTAGCGATTTTGCTTTATCAAAAACGGATTTATCGGTTCTTTGTTCGTCAAAAATTAACTGAGTAATTCCATAACGATCGCGTAAATCAACCCAAATCAGAAACCCTTTGTCACGCGATTTTTGAACCCAACCCGCAAGGGTTACTTCTTTATTAATATGTGTAGCGTTTAATTCGCCATTATTATGACTTCTGTACATTGGAATAAATTTTTTTATAAATAACAGTTCGACCTTCGGTCTAGGGTGCAAAAGTAAAAAACTTAAACCAATTAAATGGTCGAAGTGACAAATCAAATTTAAGTCAATCTTTAATTTTTGAATTGGCAAAACAAGTATATTTGATATCTTAAAAATTTAACACACCAATTATGAGGAAAATAGTTAGTTTTATTTTAATCGCATTTGTTTCTGCTTTAGCAACGGCTCAAGAAACTATAACTTTTCAAGCAGAAATCACTAATAAAAATGGAGATATCATTTATATTAAAGACAATCAAAAAACAATACAAGAAATTAAAGGAGATTCCAAAGGCATTTTCAAAGCTACCTTTTCGGTAAAAGAAGGTATTTATCAATTGTTTGATGGTGTTGAATATGCTCAATTGTATTTAAAAAATGGATTTGATTTAAAAATGACACTCGACGCCTCAAATTTTGATCAAAGTCTAAAGTTTAAAGGCAAAGGAGAAAAAGAAAATAATTTTTTGGCACAAGAAGCATTGTTGAATCAAAGGTATGGTTATGAAGATTTATTAGCTTCGGATGAAGAAAGTTTTAAAAAACAAATTGATGATAAAAAGAAAGCTGATTTTGAAAGACTAGAAAAAGCAGGTCTTAATCCTTTTTTTGTTGATGCTTTTAAAAAAGGAATAGAAATGGGACTTGTGGGATTGCAAGAATATTATATTAAAATTGCAGGCAATAGAAAATTAAATAATACTAATGCACCAAATTTTGACTTTGAAAATCACAAAGCTGGAAAAACTTCACTAGAGAGTTTGAAAGGGAAATATGTGTATATTGATGTTTGGGCAACTTGGTGCGGACCATGCAGAGCCGAAATTCCATATTTGAAAAAAGCGGAAGAGAAATATCATGGCAAAAATATTGAATTCGTTAGCATATCAGTAGATACAGATAAAGACCATGACAAATGGAAAACTTTTGTGACCGAAAAGGCTTTAGGAGGTATTCAGTTATTTGCAGATAAAAATTGGAACTCTGATTTTATAAAGGCATTTGGAATTAATTCCATCCCTAGATTTATTTTAATTGATCCAAATGGTGTCGTAGTTGATGCCGATGCAAAACGCCCTTCAAATCCAAAATTATTAGAACAACTGGACGAATTACTGAAATAAACTAATCTCAAAACACAAATTAAACCATGCTTTTGCTTGGTTTTTTTGTTTATTAAACATTTGAGCAATGTTAAATTTCCATCCAATGTTACTAAATTGTTAAAAAAAAGTTTTTATAATGTAAAATAATATATACATTTGTTATGTTATTATGAACATTTAAAACCTACAACTATGAAAAAGATTATGATTTTAGGCGCTTTAGCAATCTCAGCATTGACTTTTGCACAAGCAAAAAAACCAGTTTTAGAACAAGACGGTAACTTAGTAAAAGCTACTTACTACTATGATAATGGACAAATCCAACAACAAGGTCATTTTAAAGATGGTAAATTAGAAGGAATTTGGGTTGCTTATGATATTAATGGAAATAAAAAATCAACTGGAGATTATGCTAATGGTGAAAAAACCGGCAAATGGTTTTTTTGGAATGACAAATCGCTAAGTGAAGTTGATTATTCAAAAAGCAGAGTTGCAAATGTTAAATCATGGAAACAAGATGCATTAGCTAAAAATTAATAAGAAGTTATATTTTATAAAAAAGGGGAATTCAATTATTGAATTCCCCTTTTTTATGGAAGCACTATATTACAATGCTTTTCTATCTCTGATCCAATATTTAGTTCTCTTCACTAAGAAGAACATTACTGGTACCATAATCAAAGTTAAAATAGTGGCATAGGTTAATCCGAAAATGATAGTCCATGCCAATGGCGACCAGAAGATAACATTATCTCCGCCCATATAAATGTGAGGATTTAAATCGGTTATTAAACCAAAAAAGTCAAAGTTAAGACCAATTGCTAATGGAATTAAACCCAAAACTGCAGTTAAAGCGGTTAATAGTACAGGTCGAAGACGGTTTTTACCACTTTCAATAATTATCTCTTCAATTTCTTCAATGGTTAAATCATTATGACTTTCAACACCTTTTTCGGCTACTTTTTTGTCTAACAATAATACAAAGAAGTCCATTAAAACGATGCCGTTTTTCACCACAATTCCCGCCAAGGAAATAATTCCCATCATGGTCATTAAGATAACGAAATCCATATTGGCAATTACATAACCATAGAATACACCACTAAAACTCAATAAAACAGTAAATAGAATTACAATGGTTTTAGAAACGGAGTTAAATTGAAGCACAATGATGAGAGTAATTCCAGCCATGGCTAGAAATAAAGCATACATCAAGAAACTTTGATTTTTGCCCTGCTCTTCTTGAACACCTGAAAACGAATAGGTAACTCCTTTTGGTAATTTATAATTTGTTAATTCACTGCCAATTTGTTTAGTAATTTCATCACCATTATAACCAGTCAACACATTCGAATAAATAGTCATTACTCGCTTGTAGTTTTTTCTTTTGATTTGATTATAAGTATTTACTTTTTCGGTTTCAGATACAGCCGAAATAGGCACTTGCATCATTTGCCCATTGGCTTGATTTCTATAAGTCAACGATTGATTGAATAATACATTTTCGTTTTTACGTTGATCTTCTTGCATACGCACCATAATTTTATAGTCATCATCTCCTTCTTTGAAAGTGGATATTTCCTGACCATAAACAGAACGTCTTAAGTTAAAGCCTAACTGACCAGTAGAAACTCCTATACTTCCAGCATTTACTCGATCTACTTTTACTTCAAGTTCTGGACTTTGTTTGTTTACATCAACATTAAGCTTTTCAATTCCAGGAATTTTTTTAGCATTAATAAAAGCAATCATTTTGTCTGCCTCTTGTAGCATCTGATCATAATCTGAGCCAGTTAACTGAATACTAATAGGATAACCCGCCGGTGGACCATTAGCATCTTTTTCAACGGTTACAGTTGCACCTGCAATTCCTTTTACTCGTGCTCTAATTTCATCTAAAACATCAGAAGTATTTATGCCTTGTCTAAACTTGAATTCAGAGAAGTTAACGGTTACTTTACCTTTAAAAGGCGTTTCGTTTGCCGAACCGGCATCTACATTTGGATTACCAGCTCCAACACCAACCTGAGAAACAATACTTTCTGCTAAGAAGTTTTTATTGGTTTTTGGATCGATATATTTTTTCATGATATCGATAACTTGTTTTTCTACAAACAAAGTTGCTTTGTTGGTTTTTTCAATATCGGTTCCTTGAGGATATTCGATATAGGTAATCACTTGTCTCGGGATATTGTCTGGAAAGAAAAGTACTTTTCTTGGGAAAAGGCCTAACAAGAAAATGGATAAAAATAACATTCCGATAATACCTCCAAGTGCAAACCAAGCATTTTTCCCAGTCAAAATTTTACGTAAAAAACGTTTGTATTTTTCTTCCAATCTAGGGAAAAAGCTATGTTGAAAATCTTGAGTCCATTGAAACAGTTTCCATTTGTATAACCACATTAACCCTAATGAAATTAAGGCAAAATGTCCAATTCCACGCGCGAATTTAAGGTCTTTTACATTTCCAATAATAACAAAAGCAATTCCGATTAATGCGAATATTAAAGTGTATTTTTTCGCTGATTTTAAGGTAACATTTTTGTCTTCTATATCCATTGACCCGCCTGTCATAGAAGCATTAACAACCATTGCCACAAATAAAGAGGCAGTTAAGGTCACCGTCAATGTTATAGGAAAGTAAATCATAAATTTACCCATAGTTCCGGGCCAAAGAGCAAAAGGTAAAAATGCCATTAAAGTGGTTGCCGTTGATGAAATTACAGGCCATGCAATTTCGCCAATACCAATTTTAGAGGCTTGTACTCGCGGCATTCCCTTTTTCATATTGGCAAAGACATTATCGACAACTACTATTCCGTCGTCAACCAATAAACCTAATCCCATTACCAATCCAAAAAGCACCATAGTGTTTAATGTTAAACCAAACATGGATAGAATGGTAAAGGCAATCATCATCGAAAGCGGAATGGCTGCTCCAACGAATAAAGAGTTTCGCAATCCCATGGTAAACATCAATACAATCATCACCAAAACAATTCCGAAGATGATGTGATTGGACAATTCATCTACTTGATGCTCAACTCGTTCGGATTGATCGTTGGTTAGTTCAACGGCTAAATCTTTTGGCAAATAATTTTCGTGCGCTAATTTTAGTTTTTCTTTTACTTGATCAATTGCAGATATCATATTTTGCCCAGAACGTTTCTTCACGTCAAGCATTACCACTTCTTTACCTTTCTCACGAGCATAGGTGGTTTTTTCTTTTTCTTTGAATGAAACTGTAGCAATATCTTTTAGGTAAACAGTTCCACCATTGTGTTTTACAATTACATTTTCGAGCTCTTTAGGATCTTTAATTTCTCCTACAATTCGGATATTATTTCTCGAACCTTGTGAAATTAAATTACCACCCGAAAGCGTCATGTTTTCATACTTTACCGCATTTTGAATATCATCAAATGATACTTGAGCTGCAGTCATTTTGAAGATATCAACGGCTATTTCTACTTCTCTGTCATCTACTCCAAGTATTTCTACTTTTTTAACTTCTGGGATTTCTTCGATATCATCTTGAAGTCTTTCACCGTATTTTTTAAGTTGTTGCGTAGTGTAATTTCCTTTTAAATGGATATTTAAAATGGGTACTTCTTCCGAAATGTTCAATTCAAATACGCTTGGTTCCACTTTACTTCCGTTATCCAAATTAGGCCAATCAGTATCTGCTTTTACGATATCAACTTTGTCTTTGACTTTTAGTTTGGCTTCTTCAATACTAACTTTATCCGAAAATTCGGCTATGATCATTCCGTAGTCTTGGAAGGAACTAGCGGTTACTTTTTCAACTCCACTGATGTTTTTGAATTCTTTCTCTAATGGTTTGATGATTAATTTCTCTACATCTTCGGCTGAATTACCTGGAAAAACAGATGAAATGTAAACTTTGTTTTCTATGATTTCTGGAAAATCTTCACGAGGCATAGTTACATAAGCAATAAGACCTGTAATGGTAACTAATAAGGTAAATATGTATACAGTTACGCGATTCTCTATTGCCCAACTTGATATTCCGAATTCTTTATTTTTATGTGACATGTTTTTAAAGTTGTTGGTTGTCGGTTGTCGGTTGTTAGTTATTGGTTTTTAAGCCATTAACTATCAACCAACAACTGTCTACTTTTGTTAGAAATTAAGTTTCATTCCGTTTGAAATGGTGTTAACACCTTCAGTAACTATTATATCATCTGCTGATAATCCGCTTTTAATTTCAGTTACATTATCCGAGGATTTTCCAACTTCAACGATGACTTTTTTAGCTGTCCCTGTTTTTCCATTACTACCTTCTACTACATAAACATATTTTGAACCTGTTCCATCTTCTTGAATCACAGCTGTAGGCACTACAATCGCATTTTTATTAACATAATCTACAATTTTCAACTTTGCCACTTGATTAGGACGCAGTAAATTCTCTGGATTAGGGAGGCTAACTTCGATGCCAAAACTTCGATTGTTTGGATTTATAAAATTACCAACCTGACGTACTTTACCTTTATAGGTTTTATTTAAAGAAGTTAAGTACACATCTACTTGATCGCCCACTTTTAGTTTGCCAATATAGCTTTCTGGAACCGAAGTTGAAACATACATATTCCCAAGGTTTACAATTCGCATCAAGCCTTGCTGACTAGGAGCAACCACTTGTCCTTTTTCTGCAAAAACTTCATCGATTGTGCCAGAAAATGGAGCACGAATAACCGTTTTTGATAATTGAGCTTTGATTTGAGCAACTGCTTTTTGAGCAGATATCATTTGAGTTTGCGCTTGCAAAAATTGAATTTCTGAACCAATTTTTTTATCCCAAAGATTTTTTTGTCTATCAAATGTAGTTTTTGCTAAACTATATTGATTTTCGGCGCTAGCCAATTGTTGACTCATTCCTGCATCATCAACTCTTCCTAAAATTTGACCTTTAGCAACACGTTGTCCGGCTATAACAGTTAACGAAGTTAATGTACCACTAAATTCCGGTTGAATCAATATATTTTCTTTGGTATCTACACTACCTTGAATGTCTAAGTAATGGTTGAAAATGGTGTCTTTTATTGTTACAACTGTTACTAGAGCTTCTTCTTTTTTGACATCCAATGTTGCTAAACCAGCTTCTATTTTTGCAATTTCGGCCTGAAGAGATGTTTTCTTTTCGTTTAGTGCTTTAACATTTTTGTCTGCTATTAAATCTTCAATAGATTTATTATTTTCTTTATTTCCGCAAGCGAAAAGAACAAAACTTAAAACGGTGATTATGGCTATTTTTTTCATTATATATCAGGTTAATTTTTATTTACTATTTTTTCTAAAGAAGCTTTTTTATTTATGATGTTAACCATCGATTGAAGATAGTTTTGTTGTGCAGTATACAATTGTCTTTGTGCTTCACTGAAATCAAAACTCGAAGACAGGCCTTCTCTAAATTTGATTTGTTGTTTTTTCTCGATTCGTTCGGCTAAGTTTAAATTGCTTTTTGAAGTTGCATATTCTTCAATGCTAAAATCATAATCGCTTTTTGCTTTTTCGTATTCCAATTTTAATTGTTGTTCGATTTGAGTAAGTTGTGTTTTGGCCTGATCTAAAGCAATTTTAGCCTGTTGTGTTTTGGCACTTCTACCTAAACTACTGAATATGGGTAAATTTAAACTAACACCAATATTGGAAAATCTATTCCATTTTTGATCGCCGTTAGCAAAATCAAATTCATTGGCAAACGAATTGTAACCAAAATTAAACGCAGCTCCCAATGAAGGCAAGGCTTTACTTTTTTGAAGTTTTAATTCTAATGATCGTTGTTCTTGAAGATTTGATGCCATTTGATAATTAATACTTTGAGACACCTCAAAACTATTTTGAGTTAATGCTAAATCTAAATTAGATGCTGTCAAATTATCTAATTTATCGGTCAGTTTTAATTCAGAATTAATTTCAATACCTAAAGAGAATTTCAGCATTTTGTTGGCAATATCTAATAGTCTTTTCACATTGCTTAAATTACTGTTGATGGAAGACAGAGTAATTTGAAGTTGTTCAACGTTTTCCTCTTCAATCAAACCATTATTAAATGTTTCTTGAGTGTCGGACAAAGTTTTAGATAATGTTGCTTTATTTTTTTCAAGTATAGCAACGCTTTCTTCAGCAAGTAACACATTACCATAAGCATTGATTACCATTTCTCTTATTTCCAGATTGGTTTTTTGCTTGGCATTTTCATAATATTTCAAATATGTTTTTGATGCTTGAAGCGCTACAATATAGGAACCATCAAATAGTAATTGACTCAATGTTAGATTAGAGTTCATAGTTTGTTTGGTGCCAAAAGCAAATAAACTAATATCATCTGGATTGCCAGCTGGATTAAAAGCATTCCCAGAAACACCTTGTAATGTAAAATCGATATTATTTAGATATCCTACGCTTCCACTAATTTGGGGTAAACCCGAAGCGGTGGTTTCCCATTTTCTTTTTTTGGCGGCTTCAACATCTCTATTGGCATTGATGATGCTATAATTGTATTGCAAAGCATGCTCAATAGCTTGTTGAAGACTAAATGAATAGCTTTCTTTCTTTTCTTGGGATTGTAAAAAACTCACAAGCATCAATAAAGTTATTATTAGTTTGTTTTTCATAGATTGATCATTATTTATTTACTTCTAATTGTTTTTCTAATTGTTTTTCTAATTCTTTAATTCCTTTAGGTGTTGCCAAGGCACGTGTATGATATTCCAATGCCTGGTATTCTAATTCAAAAACTTCTTTTTCAGATTTTGTAGTTTCATTAATGTTAAATATTAAAGTATAATAAAACCGAACACTTGATTCAATATCAATGTTATCTCTATATAATCCTTCCTTAATGCCTTTAGCAATATTTTGTCTAAAAACAGCATTGCATTCATCTACTTCTCTACAAATAAACTCATTGTGAATTTCGGGATAGTGTTTTTTTAACTGATAAACAGGAGAATTGTCAAAAGAATTAAACATCTCTCTGAACATTTTTCTAATTTCAAAATTTTCATGAATGGCATTGAAATTTTTTGATACAATCGTGTTTATGGTGTCATGAATTTTTTCATGAACGGCTCTTGTTCCCTCTGAAATTAGGATTTCTTTATTTTCAAAATATTTATAAATGGTTTTTTTTGAAATACACATTTCATTGGCAATATCATCCATAGTTACACTTTTGAAACCGAGTTTCAAAAACATCTCCGTTGCTTTTTCAATAATTTTATATTTCATTTATGCGGGATGTATTCACTTATAATAGTTGCAAGCAAATGACAGAATCTTTAATCAGGATTCTTAATTTTTCGTGGCAAATGTAAACTGGAAACTTTTAACACCAAAATAGTTTCCATAGTGTTAACACTAATTTAACATTGAGAAAAAAAAGACACTTTTGTAATGCGGTAAGAATAACTTAAATTAGCCACCCGAGACCGAAGGTCGAATTGTACAAAGTAAAAAATATTTTTCATGCGCATCATTTCCGAATATCAAGATTTAATTTCGAGACATTTCGATTCTATAAAGTATCAAAAAGAACCTAATAATTTATACGAGCCTATTCGATATATCCTTTCACTTGGTGGAAAAAGATTGCGTCCTGTTTTGACCTTAATGGCTACAGAAGTTTTTGATGTGGATTGTCAAAAAGCATTGGCAGCAGCAACAGCGGTAGAGGTATTTCATAACTTCTCACTGATTCATGATGATATTATGGACGATGCTCCTTTGCGAAGAGGAAATGAAACCGTTCATGAAAAATGGAATATCAACACCGGAATTTTATCTGGAGATGCTATGCTTATATTAGCGTATCAATATTTTGAAGCTTATGAACCAAAAATATTTCAAGAATTAGCCAAGCTTTTCAGTAAAACAGCTCTTGAAGTTTGCGAAGGACAACAGTATGACGTTGATTTTGAAACGCGAGATGATGTTACTATTCCTGAATATTTAAAAATGATTGAATATAAAACAGCTGTTTTAGTTGCTGCCGCCATGAAGATGGGAGCAATTGTGGCTGAAACTAGTCAAGAAAACAAAAACTTGATTTATGATTTCGGATTAAATTTGGGTTTAGCCTTTCAATTACAAGACGATTATTTAGATGCATTTGGCAATCCTGAAACCTTTGGCAAGCAGGTAGGAGGCGATATTATCGAAAATAAAAAAACGTATTTGTATTTGAAAGCAATGGAATTTGCATCAGTAAACGAAAAGGAACAATTACTGCATTTGTTCTCTTTTCAATCAAGCAATAATACAGATAAAATAAATTCTGTTAAGGACATTTTTAATCAAACCGGAGCATCTGCGGAAACAAAAAAAGCTATTGAGAATTATACTTTCAAGGCGTTAGAAACTTTGGCAAAAATGAATATTGGCAATGATAAAAAAGCAATTCTGAAAGCTATTGCCGAAAATTTAATGAGTAGAAATGTCTAGAATGTTGATTGAAGATTGAGGAATTATGATTTTGGAAGGATATTAAATCAAAACCAACGACATAATTTTAAATCAAAATCGTTAATCTTAAATCTTAAATAAACTTGTTTATAGCACCAAATTCCACAGACGAATTACTTTCGGAAGCCGAAAAAGAAAACTTGTATTCTAAATTGATTGAGCAAATTAATAAGGATTTCAACTTTGCCAATGAAGCAGTTGATTTTCCACAAAGTACCACTCCGCAAGAACTCAAAGTGCAGTTGCACGAAAAAATTTACAGACTTATTCAGTACAAATATGCTGAATTACTCAATTTGCTTTACATTATTGATGTGCCTGAAGAAAACATCAAACAATTGGATGGATCCGACACCGTTGAACTCTCTGAGCAAATTGCCTTTTTGGTTTTAAAAAGAGAATGGATGAAGGTGTGGTTTCGGAACCACTACTAAAAAAACACTCTCACAAATGGCATAAAGGCGCTACCATAGATGTCTTTGTTTCTATCGAAAAGCAGGTTTAATCGCGCGCCAACAGTAACTCCTCCTTCTCGATATCCGCCACCGACAAACAAACCAGTATTCCAAAAATTACGGTAGTAATGTTCGCCTAAATCAATATATTTATTATTGACATTTATTTGCTCCACTTCCAGCGAAAGCTGAATTTCTTCTATCGGACTAAATAATCCTATTAAACTTGCTCCAAAAACATTAGATGAATAGGAATTCTTTTCATTTAAATAGCTGTATTGCAAACCTGTACCTAAAGCAAAATAGTCATTAAAATTATAAATACCACTTGGAGCAATAGTAATGTTGGTGAAGTTATTACCAATAGACAACCCAAAACCGCCACCAAAATTTACACGTTCCCAAAAAGCATTTGTTTTGGCTTTTGGTAAAGGTTTCTCTTGTGCAATAATTGAAGTCGAAAACACAAATAGTAATGCTAGAAAACCAATATTGTATAATGAAGGTTTCATCTTTTGTTTTCTTTGAGTTTTAAAAGCATAAAAGTATCTAAAATAATTATTAATTTCTTTCATTTATTGTACTTTTGCCAAACTATTAAACAAATCAGGATATTCAATTATTTTTTATGGATAGGTTTTCCTTTTTAAACGCAGCACATACCGAATTTTTCGCCGATTTATATGAACAATACCTTCAAAATCCAGATAGCGTAGAGCCAAGTTGGAGAGCCTTTTTTCAAGGTTTCGACTTTGGATTGACATCATACAATGAAGAAAATGCTGTCACTGAATTAGCAAATTATGCTGTTAATGTTCCTCAAAATGGTCAGGTTTCGGATAAGATTCAAAAAGAATTCAATGTGTTAAAACTAATTGATGGTTATAGAACACGTGGACATCTTTTTACACAGACCAACCCAGTTCGTGATAGAAGAATTTATTCTCCCAATTTAGATTTAGAAAATTTTGGTTTATCCAATGCCGATTTAAACACTATTTTTGATGCCGCTAAAGTATTAGGACACAAGCCTTCTTCACTACAGGAAATTTTAAATCATTTGAAAAACGTGTATTGCCAACATATCGGCATCGAATACATGTACATGAGAAATCCCGAGGTAATCCAATGGGTTCAAGATAGAATAAACATTAACGATAACCTTCCAAATTTCAATAATGATCAAAAGAAACACATTTTAGGAAAGCTCAACGAAGCTGTTTCTTTTGAGAACTTTTTACATACTAAATATGTAGGTCAAAAACGTTTCTCACTGGAAGGAGGGGAAAGTATTATTCCCGCCTTAGACGCTTTGATTGATGCTGCAGCTGAAAAAGGTGTAGAGCAATTTGTAATGGGAATGGCTCATAGAGGAAGGTTAAATATCCTTGCCAATATTTTCGGGAAAGCTACACAAGATATTTTCTCCGAATTTGACGGAAAAGATTACGATAAAGAATATTTTGACGGTGACGTTAAATACCATTTAGGTTTGACCTCTGAACGAAAAACCAAATCAGGTAAAAAAATCAATATTAATTTGGCGCCAAATCCTTCACACTTAGAAACGGTTGGAGCAGTTATAGAAGGGATTACTCGTGCCAAACAAGACAAATATTTCCCGGACGATTACTCAAAAGTATTACCAATTGCCGTTCACGGTGATGCCGCAGTAGCCGGACAAGGAATTGTATACGAAATTGTGCAAATGGCGCAACTAGAAGGATACAAAACTGGCGGTACAATCCATATAGTAATTAACAATCAAGTTGGATTTACAACCAATTATTTAGATGCGCGTTCGTCAACGTATTGTACTGATGTGGCTAAAGTAACATTATCGCCAGTACTTCATGTAAATTCAGATGATGCCGAAGCAGTTGTTCACGCCATGCTTTTTGCATTAGATTTCAGAATGCAGTTTGGGCGCGATGTGTTTATCGATTTGTTAGGCTACAGAAAATATGGTCACAATGAAGGTGATGAACCTCGTTTCACCCAGCCTGTTTTATATAAACTGATTGCTAAACATAGAAATCCAAGAGATATTTATGCAGAGAAATTAATATCGGCTGGAATTGTTGATGCCGCATATCTAACTAAAATAGAAAACGAATACAAAGACTACTTAGATGAAAATCTGCAAGCGTCGCGTAAAAAAGATTTGACCATTATCAAACCGTTTTTGCAAGACGAATGGGAAGGTTATGTTCAGGTTTCAGATGATGAAATGTTGAAAAAAGTAGATACTACTTTTGATAAAAAAAGTTTAGATGAAATCATCGTTTCAGTTGCTACTTTGCCATCAGATAAAAAATTTATCAGCAAAATTTCTAAAATTGTTACCGATAGAAAAACCATGTATGACAATGATGCTATCGATTGGGGAACAGCTGAAACCTTGGCATACGGAGCATTATTAACCGAAGGATATGACATTCGTATTTCAGGGCAAGATGTAGAAAGAGGTACTTTTTCTCACCGTCACGCCGTTGTAAAAGTAGAAGATAGCGAGGAGGAAGTAGTGTTATTAAATACTGTAAAAGGTAAAAAAGGAAAATTCAATGTTTTCAACTCTTTCCTTTCTGAATATGGTGTTTTAGGTTTTGATTATGGTTATGCCTTAGCTAATCCAAATGCATTAACTATATGGGAAGCTCAATTTGGTGATTTCTCAAACGGAGCTCAAATCATGATAGACCAATACATATCATGTGGAGAAGACAAATGGAATAATCAAAACGGAATTGTTTTATTGTTACCCCACGGATACGAAGGGCAAGGTGCAGAACACTCTTCGGCACGTATGGAAAGATACCTTCAACTTTGTGCACGACACAATATGTTTGTAGCCGATTGTACCACACCCGCCAATTTCTTCCACTTGTTGCGTCGCCAAATGAAAACAAAATATCGTAAACCATTAGTTGTGTTTACGCCAAAAAGTTTGTTACGTCATCCGCTTTGTGTTTCAACTCGTGAGGAATTGTATAATGGCAGTTTCCAAGAAACCATTGATGATAAATCGGTCGACAAGAAAAAAGTAAAAACAGTAGTTTTCTGCACTGGAAAATTCTTTTACGACATTCTTGCCGAAAGAGAAAATTTAGGCAGAAATGATGTAGCTTTGGTTCGTATCGAGCAATTATTTCCGTTGCCAACAGAGCAATTGAAGGAAATAATTAAAGGGTATCCAAATGCTGATGATTTTGTTTGGGCACAGGAAGAACCCAAGAATATGGGAGCTTACAGCTATATGTTGATGAATTTCGATTTAGTAAAATGGAGATTGGCTTCGCTTAAAGCCTATGCCGCACCAGCAGCAGGAAGTCACATTCGAGATAGAAGACGTCACGCTGATGCCATCAGGATGGTATTTGATAAAAATTTATTTAGATAAAAAAGAGGTTTAGGTTTTTTGGTTTGTAGTTTTTGGTTAAACGCAAACAAGGAAACTATAAACAACAAACTATAAACAATAAACTAAAAGGACATGATTTTAGAAATGAAAGTCCCATCACCGGGAGAATCAATAAAGGAAGTAGAAATTGCTACTTGGTTAGTAAAAGACGGCGATTATGTAGAAAAAGACCAAGCTATTGCTGAGGTTGATTCGGATAAAGCCACTTTGGAATTACCTGCAGAAGCCAGTGGAATTATCACACTAAAAGCAGAAGAAGGCGATGCCGTTGCGGTTGGTGCTGTTGTATGTTTAATCGATACAAGCGCAGCAAAACCAGCAGGTAATTCTTCAGTGCCTGCTGCTGAAGTTAAAGTAGAAGCTGCAAAGACAGAAGTAAAGACAACTCCAGTTGCAACAACAACTTACGCTACCAATACACCATCACCAGCAGCCAAAAAAATACTTGACGAAAAAAATATTCAATCATCAGATGTTTTAGGAAGTGGGAGAGACGGAAGAATTACTAAAGAAGATGCAATAAATGCCGTCCCTTCAATGGGAACTCCTACTGCAGGAGGCCGAAGTTCGCAAAGAACAAAACTATCCATGTTGCGTCGTAAAGTAGCCGAAAGATTAGTGTCTGCTAAAAATGAAACCGCTATGTTGACTACCTTCAATGAAGTTGATATGACGGCTATTTATGCTTTGCGGGAACAATACAAAGAAGAATTTAAAACCAAACACGGTTTAGGATTGGGCTTTATGTCCTTTTTTACCAAAGCCGTAACCCGCGCTTTAAAATTATTTCCTGATGTGAATTCCATGATAGATGGTCAAGAAAAAATATCGTATGACTTTTGCGATATTTCAGTAGCGGTTTCTGGACCAAAAGGATTGATGGTACCTGTAGTTCGCGCAGCTGAAAATTTAACTTTCAAAGGAGTAGAAGCGGAAATCAAACGATTAGCAATTCGTGCCCGTGACGGACAAATTACCGTTGATGAAATGACTGGAGGAACATTCACTATTTCAAACGGAGGCGTTTTCGGAAGTATGTTGAGTACACCAATCATCAATCCGCCACAATCAGGAATCTTAGGAATGCACAATGTAGTAGAAAGAGCTATTGTAAAAAATGGCCAAATCGTTATCGCGCCTGTAATGTTTGTAGCACTTTCTTATGACCACAGAATCATCGACGGTCGTGAGTCGGTTGGATTCTTAGTGGCAGTAAAAGAAGCTTTAGAAAATCCAGTAGAAAAATTGATGGATAACAATCCTAAAAAAGCGTTAGAGCTTTAAGGATTTCTTCCGCCTCGGATGAGGCGCCTATATATTTGAATCCCGTTTCGTTTTTGAAGCGGGATTTTTCGTTTATTTGCATACCGCATGAGTGATTGAAGCAAGTACCGAGTACTGCGGAAAGCACGGCCCAAAGGGACACGCCCACCCAAGGCAAATGCCGAATAGAGCGAAGCTAAAAACTATTAGAGATACTGAAATAAATTCAGCATAAATGAAAAAAAATCAAAAACAAGCCGCGATAGGATTTATTTTTATCACCATGCTGATTGATATTACGGGTTGGGGAATTATCATTCCGGTAATTCCAAAACTGATTGCTGAACTTATTAATGGTGATATTAGCGAAGCTTCAAAATATGGGGGATGGTTGACTTTTGCGTATGCCATTACACAATTTGTTTGCGCACCATTAATTGGAAATTTGAGCGATAAGTATGGACGACGACCAATTATCCTGATTTCACTTTTTGCCTTTTCATTGGATTATCTATTACTGGCTTTTTCACCAACCATCATTTGGTTATTTATAGGAAGAATTATTGCAGGTTTAACAGGTGCTAGTATCACAACAGCTTCTGCCTACATTGCGGACGTTAGCACACCCGAAAACAGAGCCAAAAATTTTGGAATGATTGGTGCAGCCTTTGGGTTAGGTTTTATTATCGGTCCTGTGATTGGAGGTTTACTTGGGCAATTTGGATCGAGAGTTCCGTTTTATGCTGCCGCTATTTTGTGTATGCTGAACTTTCTTTATGGTTATTTTATTTTACCAGAATCGTTATCCAAAGAAAATCGAAGAGCATTCGAATGGAAACGAGCTAATCCAATAACCGCTTTTCTGAGATTAAAAAAATATCCTTCTTTAGTTGGTTTGATTTTAGCCATTTTTCTTTTATATGTTGGTTCGCATGCTGTTCATAGTAATTGGAGTTTTTTCACGATGTATCGTTTCAAATGGGATGAAAAAATGGTCGGAATTTCCCTTGGTGTAGTAGGACTTTTGGTAGGTCTTGTGCAAGGCGGTTTGATTCGTTGGACTAGTCCACGACTGGGGAATCAAAAAAGTATTTACATTGGTTTGTCACTTTACACAGTTGGAATGTTGCTCTTTGCATTTGCAACCCAAAGCTGGATGATGTTTGTGTTTTTAATTCCGTATTGTTTAGGAGGAATTGCAGGCCCGGCTTTGCAGGCTACTATTTCTGCAAAAGTTCCGGCAAATGAACAAGGTGAAATACAAGGAACTTTAGCCAGTTTGATGAGTGCTTCAGCTATTATTGGACCGCCAATGATGACGAATACTTTTTACTTTTTTACCCATAAAGATGCACCGTTTCAATTTGCAGGAGCTCCTTTTATTTTCGGTAGTTTTTTGATGTTGCTCAGCACTGTTATCGCAATATATTCCTTGAAAAAACATGCTACTTCAAATATAAACAATGATTATAATAATCAATAATCGCTTTTCCTTCCAATAAAATATCGGCACCAATAATGCCATGAACAGGTTTTGCCTTGTATTGTTGCAACGCCTCATTTACATGAGACAAATCAAAATTAACCAAATGAAAATCATCTGTTTTCCATCGGCCTATTTGTAGCGTATTGTTTTTTGCCAGTTGAGTAAACATTCCGGCTGCTCCAGCACCCGATGCTTTGTTTTTTGATTTTCCGGCTTTGAGATTAAAAAGGACAATACTTTCAAAACCAACACAACTATTGGAAGCACCAGTATCTAAAATAAAATTCCCCGAAATTCCGTTGATAGTAGCTTTAACTAACAAATGCTGGGTTTTTGAAACTTTAAAATTTATTTTTTTGTATTTCTCTTTTTTGAGTAAGTCCTGAAGATGTTTCATAAATGCAAAATGATGTCAAATGTAAATCAAAAAACGATAGTAAACTTTGAACTGAGGCATTGCCGAACGGATTTTTTTAATAAACTTAGCAACTCAGAAACTTAGCAACTTTTAAAAATGATTTTAACCGATACACACACACATCTTTATTCTGAAGAATTTGAAAACGACAGAACAGAAATGATTCAACGAGCCATTGATGCAGGAGTTTCCCGTTTTTTTGTGCCGTCGATTGATTCCGATTATACTCAAAGAATGTATGATTTAGAAGCGCAGTTTCCAAATAATATTTTCTTGATGATGGGTTTGCATCCGTGTTATGTAAAACCCGAAACTTATAAAGTAGAATTGTCTCACGTAGAAAACGAATTGAAGAAAAAGAAATTTTACGCCATTGGCGAAATTGGAGTAGATATGTATTGGGACAAAACTACATTGAAAATTCAACAAGAAGCTTTTCAACACCAAATTCAATTGGCAAAGAAATATAAATTGGCCATAAATATTCATTGTCGTGATGCTTTTGATGAAGTTTTTGAGATTTTAGATAGCGAAAAGGCAACCGACTTATTTGGAATTTTTCATTGTTTTACCGGTGATTTTGAACAGGCCAAAAGAGCAATCGATTTGAATATGAAATTGGGAATTGGTGGTGTTGCCACTTTCAAAAACGGAAAAATTGATCAGTTTTTAAACGAAATCGATTTGGAACATATTGTTCTTGAAACTGACTCGCCTTATTTAGCGCCGGTTCCGTTTCGTGGCAAACGAAACGAAAGCAGTTATACCAAATTGGTAGCTGAAAAATTAGCATCAATATATGAATTATCAATAGAAGAAATCGCTCGAATAACTACTGAAAATTCTAAACAAGTTTTTGGCATTTAACCCAAAATATACCAAAAAGTGACTTTTTTTTTGTTCATTTGTTCTGCTAAATTGTAAGCTAACATGCAAAGATTTGATTCCATTCGACCGTTTTATGACACCGAAGTTAATGAAGCCATTCACTCGTCTGTAAATCATCCAATGATGAAGGCGTTAATGGGGTTTACATTTCCCGATGTAGACGAGGAAGTTTGGAAAGACCAACTCAAAAGAACTCATTCTATCCGAGATTTTCAATGTAATTTTATTTATAAATCGGTACAAAATGTTTTAGCAAAAAGCTCTGAAGGATTAACCACTTCGGGCTTTGAAAAACTTGAACCTAACACTTCCTATCTTTTTATTTCAAATCATAGAGATATTATTTTAGATACGTCTTTGCTCAATGTGGCGCTATTTGACCACGGATTAGTAATGACTGCATCAGCTATTGGCGATAATTTGGTAAAAAAATCCTTTTTAAAGACGCTGTCTAAACTTAACAGAAACTTTTTAGTACAACGTGGGTTGCCTCCAAGAGAATTATTAGAAAGTTCTAAATTAATGTCGGAATATATTGGTCAATTATTACTCCGTGAAAATCGTTCGGTTTGGATTGCTCAACGCGAAGGAAGAACCAAAGACGGCAATGATGCTACACATTCTGGCGTATTAAAGATGTTGGCGATGGGTTCAGACGAATCCAATTTAATGGATTATTTCAAGAAAATAAAAATTGTTCCGGTTTCTATTTCGTATGAATACGATCCGACGGATGCTTTAAAAATGCCTCAGTTAATTGCTGAAGCCAATGATGAAATTTACATTAAAGAAAAAAACGAAGATTTCGTTACCTTGCTTAGCGGAATTATTGGTCAAAAGAAACGCATTCACATTCATGTTGGCGATATTTTGAATAAAGAATTAGATAAAATCGCTAAAGATTTTGACAATACAAATAAGCAAGTTCAGGCTTTGGCTCAGACAATAGATGATTCTATTTTGCAGAGCTACAAACTTTGGCCGACCAACTATATTGCATACGATTTATTAAACAAATCCACTACATATAGCCATTTCTACACTGAAAACGAAAAGTCATTGTTTGAAAGACGATTGGAAATGCGAATCGATGAAAACAATCCGCAAATGGTAGATAGCTTTTTAGCGATGTATGCAAATCCAGTAGTCAATAAATCAAAATATTTGGATGCAAACTAAACCCAACATACTATTAATTTATACTGGTGGAACTATTGGTATGATTAAAGATTTTGAAACTGGGGTTTTGAAAGCATTCAACTTTAAAAAGCTTTTGCAAAAAATTCCAGAACTCAAGCATTTGGATTGTAATATTGAAACAGTTTCCTTTAAAAAGCCTATTGATTCCTCCAATATTGATCCTGAAAAATGGATTGAAATTGCAGAAATTATAGAAAAAAATTACACCAACTTTGATGGATTTGTTGTGCTTCATGGCTCAGATACGATGTCGTATTCTGCTTCAGCATTGAGTTTTATGTTGGAAAATTTGAACAAACCGGTTGTGTTTACAGGTTCGCAATTGCCTATTGGCGACTTGAGAACTGACGCCAAAGAAAACCTGATTACGGCAATACAAATAGCATCTTTGCAACAAAAAGGTAAATCAGTAATACACGAAGTTTGTTTGTATTTTGAATACAAGTTATACCGCGGTAACAGAACAACAAAAATTAATGCAGAGCATTTCAATGCTTTTGCGTCGCCTAATTATCAGCAATTAGCCGAATCAGGTGTTCATTTGAATGTGAATACAAATTTGGCTTTTCCAAAACAAACCACCAAAAAATTAGAAGTTCATAAAAAGTTAGACAGAAATGTGGTCATTGTAAAAATGTTTCCAGGCATTAATGAATCTGTTTTAACAGCCATTTTTGCTATTCCAAATTTAAAAGGAATAATACTCGAAACATATGGATCAGGAAATGCGCCAACAGAAGAATGGTTTATAGAAGCTTTGAAAAAAGCCATTAAAAATGGGCTTCACATTATTAATGTAACTCAATGTTCGGGTGGAAGTGTCAATATGGGACAATACGAAACTAGTTCACAATTAAAAAAAATTGGTGTAATTTCAGGAAAAGATATTACAACAGAAGCCGCCATTACAAAACTAATGTATATGCTAGGACAAAATGTAGCGCCGGCGGTTTTCAAAACTATTTTTGAAACATCGCTTCGTGGAGAAATGCAGTAAACAAAATGCGTTCTAACTTTTTTTACTGAAAAAAAATATTGTTATTTGCATATCAATAGAGAGGTGTCCGAGTGGTTGAAGGAGCAAGCCTGGAAAGTTTGTATATGGGTAACTGTATCGTGGGTTCGAATCCCATCCTCTCTGCAAATTACTTCCCTAAAATAGTGGTATGCGAAACAGTCTTCTCATAATAACATTTTTTACTACGCTTAGTATTTTTGCTCAAGAAATTGAGATCAAGAAAGTGGTTAAAGATGAGATTGATTTTGATGCTATTGATTCTTTATATCGAGAAGACCAATTTTATGTAAACATCACCTACAACGCTCTTCAAAAGCGAATAGATGGGATTGCTCAAAATAAACTTTCTCCTGGAATTGCATTTGGTTTTTTGAGAGATATGCCAATAAATAAAAAAAGAACTCTTTCTGTAGCTGCAGGGTTGGGCTATTCGTTGGCAATTTACAATCAAAATTTAGGGATTTCTGAAACAAATGGAACATATACCTATCAGGTTTTGGATTCGGGCATTTCATTTACTAAAAACAAATTATCCCTACACTATATAGATTTGCCAATAGAATTTAGATGGCGAAACTCAACTCCAGAAAGTCATGTTTTTTGGCGTGTTCATTCGGGAGTAAAATTGAGTTATCTTTTTTATGACCAATACAAATCGGTTTCGTCTAACGGAACAGTTACCCTATCTAACAATTCGGATTTGAATCAATTTCAATATGGTTTTTATCTTTCTTTTGGCTGGAATACTTGGAATTTTTATGCCTATTATGGATTAAATCCCATATTTAAATCTTCTGCTAAAATTGAAAATCAATCCATTTCTATGAACACAACCAATTTTGGTTTGATGTTCTATATTCTATAGCCAAAAATAGAGTAGAAGACTTTGAGGAATTAAACCACACAAAAATCCAACTAACAATTCTTTATTTAAATGTGCTTTCATAACTAATCGTGAAGAAGCAACAAGACCATTCATCAATACAAAAAAAGTAACCGTATTGATGGTGTTAATTTGGTTATGAATGCTCAAACCAATAATAAAAACGGTTAGCGAACTAATCCCAATCATGTGAATACTTGCTTTGAATTTGACATAAAATAACAAAAATGCAAAAATAGTACTCAGCAATCCTCCAACAAAAAAGAAATACAAGCTTGGGAAACGATCAATTGTTATGCTTTTTTCTATCAAAACAGCAAAAAGCATAATCTGCAATAATAACGGAATTTTACGTTGCGATATATCCGAAAGCATAACATTTTCTATTTTCCCGAAAGTTCTAAGTAGATAAAAAAACGCAATTGGCAAAAGGAAAGTTATTATGATTATTTGCAAAAAAAGAATCAAATATTGAGGTAAAGTTAAATATTTTTCTTCAAGCAAAACGTAAAAAACAGTTCCTAAAAGCGGAATGAAAATAGGATGAAAGACATACGAAAAAAAAGGAAGGATTTTTTTCAAGGTGAATTTTTTATATCTTTTTTCTCATTCTCGCTACAGGAATATCAAGTAAGTCTCTGTATTTAGCGATAGTTCTTCGTGCAATTGGATAGCCTTTTTCTTTTAGAATTTCGGCCAGTTGATCATCAGGTAAAGGCTTGTTTTTGTCCTCTTCTTCTATAATGTTTTTCAGAATATTTTTGATTTCCAAGGTAGAAACATCTTCTCCCTGATCGTTTTTCATGGATTCTGAAAAGTATTCTTTTATCAGTTTTGTGCCATAAGGCGTATCTACATATTTACTATTGGCCACACGAGAAACGGTTGAAATATCAAGGCCAACCATATCTGCAATGTCTTTCAAAATCATTGGTTTTAATTTTGTTTCTTCGCCATCAAGGAAATATTCCTGCTGGAAATGCATAATGGCATTCATCGTAACAAAAAGTGTTTCCTGACGTTGTCGAATAGCATCGATAAACCATTTTGCAGAATCTAATTTTTGCTTAATAAACTGCACGGCATCTTTTTGAGAATGCGATTTGTCTTTAGAAACTTTATAGGTTTGCAGCATTTCCTTATAATCTTTGGAAATATGCAAAGTTGGCGCATTCCTGCCGTTTAACGTAAGTTCTAATTCTCCATCAACAATTCGAATTGCAAAATCGGGAACAATTTGCTCTACCGTGCGATTGCTGCTGTCAAATGCACCACCTGGTTTGGGATTCAATTTTTCAATTTCTTCAATCGCTTTTTTCAGTTGCTCTTTTGAAATTTCGTAAGTTGATTGGAGTTTTTCGTAATGCTTTTTGGTAAACGCTTCAAAATTATTCTGGATAATATTAATGGCTAAATCAACGTATTCTGTTGGTGTTTTGTGTCGGAGTTGCAACAATAAACATTCGTGTAAATCTCTGGCGCCAACACCACAAGGTTCTAAATCATGAATAATGTGCAGAATTTTTTCAACGGTTTTTTCATCCGTATAAATACCTTGTGTAAACGCCATATCGTCAACAATATCAGAAACGCTTCGACGCAAATAACCATCATCATCAATACTTCCTACTAAAAATTCAGCTATATCTCGTTGTTCATCCGTTAAGATAAAAGTATTTAACTGATTGATTAAATCCTGGTGAAAACTTGTCGGTGCTGCAAATGGCATTTCACGGTCATCATCATCATCGCTATAATTATTGGCCTGAAGTTTATAGTCAGGAGTTTCATCATTGCTTAAATATTCGTCAATATTGATTTCGTCAGTTTCGATGTTTTCGCTGCCTTCATAATCATCATATTCGTCATTGTTGTCAAACTCATCTTTCTCATACAATTCATCATCTTCTTCTTTACCGCTTTCCAAAGCCGGATTTTCAACCATTTCTTCTTTTAGTCGTTGCTCAAATGCTTGTGTAGGCAATTGTATCAACTTCATCAACTGTATTTGTTGAGGAGATAGTTTTTGTGATAATTTTAGATTTAGAAACTGCTTAAGCATATGTTCATTTGGTTATGCGGTTATTTGGTTACTCGGTTATGTAAAAATATAAATAACCAAATCCACAAATAACCAAATCCACTTTTTTAAAATTCTGCATTTTGTGGTGTTCTTGGAAACGGAATTACATCGCGGATGTTGGTCATACCGGTTACAAATAATACCAATCTTTCAAATCCTAATCCGAAACCTGAATGCACAGCCGAACCAAATCTTCGGGTATCTAAATACCACCAAAGCTCTTCTTCGTCAATTCCTAAGGCTTTCATTTTTTCAACCAGAACATCGTAACGTTCTTCTCTTTGTGAACCTCCAACGATTTCTCCAATTCCGGGGAAAAGGATGTCCATGGCGCGAACGGTTTCTTTACCGGGTTCGGTATTGTCGTTCAAACGCATATAAAACGCTTTAATATTTGCAGGATAATCAAATAAAATTACCGGACATTTAAAATGTTTTTCAACTAAATACCTTTCGTGTTCTGATTGTAAGTCGGCGCCCCATTCGTTTATGATGTAACTAAATTTCTTCTTTTTATTCGGAGTAGAATCCCTTAAAATATCAATAGCTTCAGTGTATGAAACACGTTTGAACTTGTTTGACAAAACGAAGTTTAGTTTTTCTAACAAAGACATTTCGCTTCTTTCTACTTGTGGTTTTTGTTTTTCTTCTTCCGCTAAACGACTCTCTAAAAACTTCAAATCGTCCTGACATTTATCCATCGTATATTTAATTACGTATTGGATAAAATCTTCTGCCAAATCCATATTGTCATTCAAATCATTGAAAGCTACTTCTGGTTCAATCATCCAGAATTCTGCCAAGTGACGAGATGTATTTGAATTTTCTGCACGGAAAGTAGGTCCGAAAGTATAAATTTGACCCAATGCCATGGCGAATGTTTCACCTTCCAACTGACCTGAAACGGTTAAGTTTGTATGTTTTCCAAAGAAATCTTTTTTGTAATCGATTTTTCCTTCTTCGTTTTTTGGTAAATTATTCAATGGTAATGAGGTAACTTGGAACATTTCTCCGGCACCTTCAGCATCAGCACCAGTAATTACAGGAGTATTTACATATACAAATCCTTTTTCTTGAAAATACGTATGAATGGCATGAGCCAAAACTGAACGTACTCTCATAATTGCACCGAAAGCATTAGTACGAACTCTTAAGTGTGCATTTTCGCGCAAGAATTCCATTGAATGTTTCTTTGGTTGCATCGGGAATTTCTCTGCATCAGAATCTCCTAAAATTTCTAATTTAGAAACTTGGATTTCGTATTTCTGTCCAGCACCTTTGCTTTCTACCAAAGCTCCAATTACTGAAATAGCGGCTCCAGTTGTGATTCTTTTCAATGTTTCTTCAGGTGTGTTTTCAAAATCAACAACACACTGAATATTATTAATAGTTGAACCATCGTTCAGTGCTATAAACTGATTATTTCTAAAAGTTCTTACCCAACCTTTTGCATTTACTTCCGAAATCGTTGTTTCACTGTTTAGTAAGCTTTTAACTTTTGTATGTTTCATTTAAATATCAGATATTAAATTTTAAATAGTAGATTTTATAATCTAAACGCAAATATAAATTATTTATTGTTTTTTTCCAGCGCATCAATCTCTTCATCGGTGAGTTCCAAAATATCGATTGTAGGCTCAGGAAGATCTTGTTGATTCGCCAAAGTTTTATTCAAGGTTAGAACTAATGATGGTAGTAAAACCAAATTAGACAACATTCCGAAAAATAAGGTTAGCGCAACTAATCCTCCAAGTGCAACTGTTCCGCCAAAACTTGATAACATGAATACCGAGAAACCGAAGAACAAAATAATTGAAGTGTAGAACATGCTGATTCCGGCATCGTCAAAAGTTGCAAAAACGGATTTTTTTATTTTCCAATCGTTACGCGATAATTCTAGTCGGTATTGTGCCAAAAAGCGTAAGGTATCATCGACAGACATTCCGAAAGCAATTCCGAAAACTAATAAAGTTGAAGGTTTTAACGGAATTCCCAAAAAGCCCATCAATCCAGCGGTCATTAATAAAGGCAGTAGATTTGGAATTATCGAAACCAAAACCATCTTGAACGATCGGAACATAATAGCAACCAAAGCTCCGGTTAGGAAAAAGGCAAACAATAAAGACGACAGTAAATTGTCCAATAAATAGTTAGTTCCTTTTTGGAATACCGATGCTTTCCCCGTTATGATAACTTCATATATTGGTGAAGGGAATAATTTATTCACTTTATTTCTAATATGTGCTTCAATAGCTTCCATTCGTTCCCCATTTTCATCTCTGATAAATGTTGTCATTCTCGCTACTCTTCCATCTGTAGTAATATAACTTTTCAGTTGATTGTCCTTGTTGTTTTTAAGTGAGTTTTTGATATAAGGCAATAGGAAAATTTCTTCCTGAGATGTTGGCAAGGTGAAAAAATCCGGATTTCCATTGTAATACGCCTGATTGAAGCTTTTAGCAATATTTACTAGAGATAATGGTTTTGAAAGCTCAGGAATATCGCTAATCGTATGTTCCAATTCTTCCATTTTTCTCAGATTGGAAAGCTTCATTGCACCATTTTTTCTTTTGGTATCAATCATGATTTCCAAAGGCAGCACTCCATCAAATTCCCTTTCGAAGAAACGAATGTCGTCAAAAAACACTGTCTTTTTCGGCATATCTTCCAATATGCTTCCCGAAACCTTGATTTTGTAAATACCTATAATTCCAAAAACAAGCAAACAAACAGCAGTAATATATACGCCAATTCGGTTGTGTTTTACAGTGTTTACAATCCATCTCAAGAATGAAGTTAAAGATTCGCGTTCTAAATGTCCGAGATGTCTCTGAATTGGAGGCGGAATATAACTAAAGAAGACAGGAATAATCAGCAAACTCAGTAAATAGATAGCCAATATATTTATGGTGGTTACTACGCCAAATTCTCTCAACAATACATTATTGGTTATTATAAACGTTGCAAAACCAACTGCCGTTGTAATATTAGTCATCAATGTTGCCGTACCTGTTTTGGTAATTACACGCTGTAACGCTTTGGCCTTATTGGAATGTTTGTGGTATTCCTGATGGTATTTATTGATAAAGAAAATACAATTTGGGATTCCGATTACGATAACCAAAGTTGGGACTAAAGCAGTTAACACTGTAATTTCGTAACCCAATGCGCCAATAATCCCAAATGACCATACTACACCAATAATTACGACAATAAGTGATGCCATTGTTGCCCTGAACGAACGGAAAAAGTAAAAGAAAATCAGCGAAGTGATTAGCAAAGCGGCACCAATAAACAAGCCAATTTCGTCGATAATGGTTTTGGCATTCAGTGTTCGGATATAAGGCATACCCGAAGTATGTAATTCGATTCCGGTTGTTTTTTTAAACTTGTTCAGCGCCGGAATTAAATTGTTTAAAACGTATTCCTTTCGGGCTTTCGTATTTACAATTTTTTTGTCTAAGTATATGGCAGAGCGGATTGCACCCGTTTTTTTGTTGAACAGCAAACCTTCATAAAAAGGCAGCGTGGTGAATATTTCTTTTTGAATTTGTTTTAGATACTTTTCATCCTGAATTTTGCTATCATCCACCAATGGTTTTAATTCGAATTTTTCAAGCGAGTCATTTTTAGTAAGCTTTTGCAGATTATCTACGGAAACTACCAGACTCACTTCTTTACTTGACTTGATAGTATTCATCAAATCGCGCCATTCACCATAAACTTTAGGGGTAAATAGTTTTTTGTCTTTAGTAGCAATGACAATTAGATTTCCTTCCTCACCAAATTGATGTAGAAATTTGTCGTAATCTACATTTACTTTGTCGTCAGCAGGAATTAAATTGGCTTCTGTTTGCGTAAATCGAATGTGTTTGAATTGCTTTATGAGCATTCCTGTAGCGACAAGAATACCAACTATAATAGCAATGCGATTTCTTAAGATTATCCGAGCGATAAATTCCCAAAAACCAATACCTAACAACTTTTTCATATGTCCAAAATGGGTTGCAAAGGTAATCAAAACGATAAAAGAAGCTGCCGATTTGCATAAAGATTTCGTTAATTTATGAGACTTTAATTGACTAATTTTAAATAATTGTTAATAGCGTAAAAAAAAATAAAAAAATTAGCTTGTTTTTAGCATCTTTGTAAGAACAAGCAGCAGCTATTTTTGGATGAGAAATTTTAAAAACTCTTTATTTTATATTTTCATTACAGGTGGATTCATCTATTTGATGTATAGAATTGTTGAACAAGGCAAATTGTTGGAAGTTGGCAGAAAAATTGTTTCTCCATCATCCAACGATAGTCAGTGGGTTCAGTTCCTTTCTTCCTTATTTCACAATTTACAGCATCCATTAGCTTTGTTGCTATTCCAAATTATTACGATTGTTTTGGTCGCCCGGATTTTTGGCTGGATTTTCAGAAAAATTGGGCAACCTTCTGTTATTGGTGAAATCATTGCCGGAATTGTTCTTGGTCCATCTCTTTTTGGATTGTACTTTCCTGATATGAAAGAGGCGTTGTTCCCTCTTGCTTCTCTTGGAAATCTTCAATTGTTGAGTCAGATCGGTTTAATTCTTTTCATGTTTGTTATAGGTATGGAATTAGACCTGAAAGTCCTAAAAAATAAAGCCAACGAAGCAGTTGTAATTAGTCATGCAAGTATTGTAATTCCGTTTGCTTTAGGAATTGGATTGTCTTATTACATCTATCATCAGTTTGCGCCGGGTGGAGTTGAATTTTTGTCATTTAGTTTATTTATGGGAATTGCTATGAGTATCACTGCATTTCCGGTCCTTGCACGTATTGTTCAAGAGCGAGGCATTCACAAAACCCGATTAGGAACTATTGTAATTACATGTGCTGCCGCAGATGATATTACAGCCTGGTGTTTATTGGCAGCAGTTATTGCCATCGTAAAAGCAGGGAGTTTTGTGAGTTCTTTGTATGTTATCGGCTTATCTGTTGGTTATGTTCTAATGATGCTTTTTGTGGTGAAACCTTTTTTAAAGCGAATAGGTGAGTTATACGCAAAAAAAGATAACATTAAAAAATCGGTTGTAGCTATATTTTTTCTTACCCTTATTGTTTCATCTTATTTGACTGAAATCATTGGTATTCATGCATTGTTTGGTGCTTTTATGACAGGAGTTATTATGCCAGACATTGCAAAATTCCGAAATGTTTTTATTGAAAAAGTAGAAGATGTTTCCTTAATTTTATTATTACCTTTATTTTTTGTTTTCACTGGATTGCGAACAGAAATTGGATTAATAAACGAACCTTATTTGTGGAAAATTACTGGATTTATTATTCTAGTAGCTGTAGCCGGGAAATTCTTTGGAAGTGCTTTGGCGGCAAAATTTGTCGGACAAAGTTGGCGCGATAGTTTGACCATTGGTGCATTGATGAATACACGTGGATTGATGGAGTTGGTTGTGTTGAACATTGGATACGAACTTGGGGTTCTTTCACCAAAAGTTTTTACCATGATGGTTATTATGGCTTTGGTCACAACTTTTATGACTGGTCCGGCATTAGATTTAATCAATTTTATTTTTAAAACCAAAGACGTCTTAATTCCCTCAGAGGTTAAAAGAAGTTCTGATTACAATATTCTGATTTCGTTTGGCAACAATCAAAAGGGGAAATCGCTTTTGCGTTTGGCAAATAGTCTCATCAAAAAACAACCAGATTCTTCGAATGTAACTGCTATGCATCTAACTGCAAGTGAAGAAATGCATTCGTATAATTTGGAAGAATATGAAAAGGAAACCTTTGAACCTATTGTAAAGGAATCTAAAAAATTAGACCAACCTATTACCACTATCTTCAAAGCAACTAATGATATGGAAACCGATATTGCCGACATTGCCTATCAAGGGAACTATGATTTAGTATTGGTTGGTTTAGGGAAATCTATTTTTGAAGGAACTCTATTGGGAAAAGTACTTGGTTTTACGACAAGAATTATCAACCCGGATAGATTATTGGATAAATTTAAAGGTAAAGAAGGATTGTTTGAAAATTCTCCTTTTGATGACAGAACTCGATTAATTATTTCTAAGACAAAAACGCCACTTGGTATTTTTATCGATAAAGATTTACATGAAGTGCAAAAAGTTTTTGTGGGATTATATAGTATTGGTGATGTGTTCCTAATAGATTATGCCCAAAAATTGATACATAACAATAATACCATAGTAACCATTTTGGACAACAATGGTCATACTAAAAACAATTTTACAATCCAAAACTCTTTAGTAGCCTTAGAAGAAAAACATCCAAATAATTTTGAAGTTTTCCAACCTAATCAAATTAACAAACCGTTTTTATTAGAACAAGACTTGGTAATTTTTAGTTTAGAAACCTGGAAAAAATTAGTTGAAGATGAGGTTTCTTGGTTGACTAATGTTCCTTCGGTTTTGATTATAAAGCCGTAAAGTATTTTCAAAAGACATTATTGGTTTTTTAAAGCCATTGTTAAATTAAGTTCTTAACAGTGTGTTAACTTAACTTTTTCCAACTTAACAATAAATATACTTTTAAACTTTCATAGTATAACAATTAGTTAATTTTTAAATAACTACCATCCTTTTTTCAGATTATATTTTTGTTTTTTTAAACTAGATATATCATGAAATTAAATTTACGCTTATTTTCAATCCTTTTTATTTTATTTTCTTTTTCTTCAATCTACTCTCAAACATCTGGAATTAAAGGCGCAGTCATTGAAGACAAAACTGGTATGCCTTTGCCAGGAGCAACAGTTACAATTGTAGAATTGAATAAATCAAGAGTTACCGATGCTAATGGAAGTTTTATCTTTTCAAATATAGCACCCGGAACTTATATTGTTAAAGTAACTGCATTAACCTTTCAAGAAAAAGAAATTACTGAAGTTATTGTAGTAGCTGATGATATTTATAATTTAACGATTTCCTTGCTTGAAAAAAATAATCAGTTGGATGAAGTTGTTATTAAAGCTCCCACTAAAGCCAAAGTGGAATCGGTTAAGTCATTGTTAACCATGCAAAAAAATAGTGCAACTGTTTCAGATGGTATTTCGGCGGAGACCATTAAACGAACTCCAGACAAGAATACTTCCGATGTTTTGAAAAGAATAAGTGGCGCCAGCATTCAAGACAATCGTTTTGTTATCATAAGAGGTTTGAACGATAGATATAATGCATCTTTATTAAATGGCTCACCACTTCCAAGTTCCGAATCTGATAGGAAAGCTTTCTCCTTTGATATATTCCCTTCTAACATGCTCGATAACATTATTATCAATAAAACTGCAACTCCTGATCTTCCAGGAGAATTTGCTGGAGGTGTTGTTCAAATCAATACAAAGTCAGTTCCCGATAAAGATTTTCAAAGTATTTCAATAGGTTCTGGATACAACACCGTTACTACCTTCAAAGAAGGAAAAACGTATAAGGGCAGCCCAACAGATTGGTTGGGATTTGATGATGGAACACGTGATTTACCTTCTGCAATTCCAGGAACTGGTGTTTTTAATAGCTTATCCCCAACTGAACGATCGGAAATAGCTAAAACATTTGAATACGATTGGAGTATTAACAACGAAACTTTTAAACCCAATACTAGTTTTCAATATTCTATAGGTAGAAATTATGACATCAAGGATAAAGTTTTTGGCTTTCTATTTTCGGCTACTCACAACTTAAGTAATAATATCAATGAGTTTGTTGATACTGAATTTGATGAAAGTGGAACTGGAGCACCATCTGTTATAGTAGCAAATTATAAAGGGGCAAATTTTTCACAACAAGTGCTAACTAGTGCGATAGCAAATTTTTCATTTAAATTTAACCAAAATAACTCATTAACTTTCAAAAATATTTTTAGTATAAATTCTAGAGATTTAGTTGTAATAAGACAAGGTAAAGAAGATGTTACTGATACACCTTTATTTGATGAAGATATTAGATGGTTTACTAGTAATCGAATTTATTCTGGTCAATTTGGTGGAGAACACTATTTGCCTTCATCAAAAATTAAAATAGGTTGGTCTGCTTTCTATAGTGATATTACTCGTTCTATTCCCAATTTAAGAAACAATAGATATTTTACTAATGACCCAGATAGTACTGACCCAGTTGCTTCAACTCCTAATGCAATAATTGCTGTAAATACAGGCGGAATAAATTACGGAGGTGGATTATTTTTTTCAGAACTTAAAGAAAATATTAGTGGTGGAAAATTCGATGTAAGCAAGAAATTTACTATTGGCGAGGACTTTACCAATGAAATAAAAACTGGAGCATTTGTACAAACTAGGAATAGAGATTTTTTTGCTCGACAGTTACAATATAATAGATTAGTTAATAATGGAATTTTCGACACTTCATTGTTGACCTTGCCCAATGAAAGCATT
This sequence comes from Flavobacterium sp., assembly GCF_049318325.1. Classification (GTDB taxonomy): domain Bacteria; phylum Bacteroidota; class Bacteroidia; order Flavobacteriales; family Flavobacteriaceae; genus Flavobacterium. The sequence goes on from NZ_JBMOGQ010000008.1 coordinate 31,782, forward strand.
TTTAATGTAGAAAACATGGGCGTACTTTCTCCAGGGGTTAATGGATTTACATTATATGAATTGTCAAAATTTAATGATGCTTATCAAGCAGGTTCTAAATTGAATGCGGGTTATTTGATGTTAGATAACCGATATAAAAAATTTAGATTGGTTTGGGGTGTTAGAGTGGAAGATTTTACACAAACTCTTGATACAAGATTGACAGCAACAGAATATCTTAGTACAAAAACTAATCAAGTAGATTTTTTACCTTCGGCTAATTTAATTTTTTCAATTAGTTCTAAGAAGAATTTGCGTTTGAGTTACTCCAAAACATTAAATCGTCCCGAGTTTAGAGAATTAGCACCGTTTGGGTTTTATGATTTTACGAATAGATATTTTACCCAAGGAAATCCTGATTTGGTTAGAGCTACTGTACAAAATTATGATATACGTTATGAATTCTATCCAGGTAAAGGACAATTATTTTCGGTTTCTTATTTCCTTAAAAAATTCAAAAATCCAATTGAGATTATTCAACAATCCTTAAATAGAACATTAACTTATGGGAATGCTAATTCTGCCAAAAGTAGTGGGATAGAAATTGAGTTTAGAACTCTTTTGAGCTCTATTTTTAATGCTGAAAACATGGTTTTGCTCGATGATTTAACCTTGTTCTCAAACTTGGCTATAATAAAGTCCAACGCGGATGTGTCAAATATAAACAATGCTAATCCTGAAAAAAGTAGACCTATGCAAGGACAATCTCCTTATGTATTTAATGCTGGTTTACAATATGCGAACAAAGATAACGGTTGGATAGTTTCAACAAACATCAATAGGGTAGGCAACAGAATTGTTTTTGGTTCTAGTGAAATTGAACCTTCTCTTTGGGAAAAAGCAAGAACGTTTCTTGATGTTCAAATAGCAAAATCATTATATAAAAATAAAATTGAGTTAAAATTAAATATTCAGAACATACTAGCACAAGATCAAATTTTTTATCAAAACATTGATACAGAAGATGTGCCACAATCATCCACATTTACTAACTTAACTAATCTAATTTTCACAGGTGATACCTTGAATGAAGACGGTTATGACTCAAAAACTGATGATGTAATTTTGAGAAACAAATTTGGAAGGGTTATTTCTTTATCAATGACTTATAACTTTTAGAAAGTTTTAAATTACTTCATGTCAAAAAAAGAGCACAAACCTAACAAGCGAAAAATTGATTTTTTAATTATTTCAGATGTGCATCTTGGAACTTATGGATGTCATAGCAAAGAGCTATTGAAATATTTAAATAGCATCAAACCAAAGGTTGTAGTTCTTAATGGTGATATTATTGACATGTGGCAATTTAGTAAGCGCTATTGGCCCAAATCACACATGCAAGTGATTCATAAAATCATGAATTGGGTTAATAAAGGTGTTAAGGTATATTATATAACAGGTAACCATGACGAATTATTGCGAAAATTTGCCGGCTTTAAAATGGGTTCCCTCGTTATAGATAATAAACTAATCGTTGAATTAGATGAAAAGAAAATTTGGATTTTTCATGGTGATGTTTTTGATGTAACCATGCAACATTCTAAATGGTTAGCCAAGTTAGGTTCTCACGGATATGACTTATTGATACTTATTAATGCCTTTTGCAATTGGGTTTCCGTAAAACTTGGAAGAGGAAAAATTTCATTATCCAAAAACATAAAAAATAGTGTGAAAAAAGCAGTTAAATTCATCAATGATTTTGAAAAAACAGCTGCTGATATTGCTATTTCTAATCAATATGATTATGTCATTTGTGGTCATATTCATCATCCTGAAATTAAAAATATAACTACAGAAAATGGTAATGTTGTCTATATGAATTCTGGTGATTGGATAGAAAATTTAACTGCATTAGAATATCATAATAAAGAGTGGAAACTTTTTCGATACAATGAAGAAGATTTTAGATTAGAAAACCATGACGAAGAGGATGAATTATCAACGCTTAATAATTCAGAAATTTTCAATAAGATGTTAGTTGGATTTATGGAGAATAATGGTAAAACAGAAATAAAATTTAAAAGATGAAAATTTTATACGCTGTCCAAGGCACCGGTAATGGTCATATAACAAGAGCCATCGAGATAATAGAACATCTTCAGCAAAAAGGAGATTTAGATATATTGGTTAGCGGCATACAATCTGATATTGAATTACCATTTAAGGTAAAATATAAATTTCGTGGTCTTTCATTCATTTTTGGTAAAAATGGTGGTATAGATTATTGGAAAACCTTTTTAAAACTAAAATCAAGAAAGTTAATAAAAGATATTAAATCATTAAAGATTAAAGAATATGATTTAATAATTAGTGATTTTGAACCTATTTCCGTTTGGGCAGCTATTAAAGCGAAGAAAACATGTGTTGGTTTGAGCAATCAAGTAGCAACACTTCATCCTTTAGCGCCAAAACCAAGAAAAGATGATGTGATGGGCAAAATGGTTTTGCAAAATTATGCTCCAACACATATTAATTATGGATTTCATTTTAAGAGTTTGGACAAAACTGTTTTCACACCTATAATTAGAAAAGAGGTTAGAGAAATAAGTATAACTGATCTTGGACACTACACCGTTTATTTGCCTTCCTATGATGATGTAAAAATTGTAAAAAGATTAAATAATATTCCGGAAGTATCGTGGCAAGTTTTTTCTAAACACAGCAAAAAATCATATACAATTGGAAATGTTTCTATTTCACCAATTGATTCTAAATTATTTTTAAATAGTATTGCTTCATCTTCTGGTGTATTAACTAATGCAGGTTTTGGCACAACGAGCGAAGCACTATTTCTGAAGAAAAAACTTTTAGTAGTACCAATGAAAAAGCAGTATGAGCAACAATGTAATGCTGCTATGCTTCAAGATATGGGAATAAAAGTGATAAAAAAATTCGATAAAAAGAGCATTGATTTAATTGTTAATTGGGTCAAAAGTGACACGATTATAGAAGTAGATTATAAAGACAATACCCAAGAAATTATTGATTTGATAATAGAAGATCATAAAAAAAATAAGAATAAATTTTCTACTTAAATCATTATGAGTCTATCAGAAAACAATCATATTTTTAAAAAAGAAGATTTTGGAGAAGATTTTCTTTGGGGCATTTCTACTTCAGCCACTCAAACTGAAGGGAATACTAAAGATGATGGGAAAGGTGATTCTATTTGGGATGAATTTGCTAGAAAAAAAAATGCCATAGAAAATAATGATTCACCATCTACGGCTACTAACTTCTATGAAAATTATAAAGAAGATATTCAAATTCTCAAAAAATTAGGTATTCCAAATTTTAGATTCTCATTGTCTTGGCCAAGAATAATTCCAAATGGGATTGGTAACATAAATCAAAAAGGAATTGATTTTTATCATAATGTTATTGACTATTGTATTGAAAATGAAATAGAACCTTTTGTTACAATATATCATTGGGATTTGCCTCTTGAATTAGAAAAAAAAGGAGGTTGGACAAACCGAGAAATAATATCATGGTTTGAAGAATATGTAAAAGTTTGTATAAATGCATTTGGTCAGAAAGTCAAGAATTGGATAGTTCTC
>NZ_JBMOGQ010000009.1:0-33652 GCF_049318325.1 Flavobacterium sp.
AACTGCATAATTTGATTTTGGGTGGGCTGGTTTCTCCTCGATGGAAAGAACCATCCCTTCACCATCAAATTCAACAACACCATACGCCCTTGGATCATGTACTAAATACCCAAAAATCATTTGGTGCTTTATTTCACAAGTCAAAGAAAATGGGGCCATGTATGGCGGTAATAAGATGGCGCATAATCCAACTTCGGTAATTCATTGTTCCTCACATCCAGATCCAAAGCAAAGAGTTGCTACGCTTGAGAAAAACAGAGGAAATGACCTCTCTTTAAAATACTCTATGTACTTCAAGAAAGTAGTAAAAGAACCAAAAAAAAAGAAATTATCATTTAAAGTCAAATAACTAAAATCAGAAATCATGGTAGCGAAAAAAACAAAATCGAAAGGCAAAAAAAGAATCTCGGCAAAGAAGCTTTGTAGTGGAGTAATCAAAAGAGAGGGAGTGAAAAAAGATGGAACGCTGAAAAAGGGCTATCGTTATGTTAAGGGTGGTAGAGTGGTAAAAGCAAAAGCAAAGAAATAGTTTTTGATTTGGGTTGATCGGGAAAGTCCTGTTGCAGAGATGTAGCAGGGCTTTTTTAATTAAAGCTAATGCGGATCATGAATATAGATTTTAATGTCATTATCTACTAATAAGAAAAGAGGCTTAAATGTAAATAATCATTCACTATCCCGATTTATTATAAACTCATCTATTTTCTCAAAGTATAAATCATAATTTAAACCAATTTTTGTAAGTCCCGTTCTTAAAGCATTCATAAGCTGCTCGGTTTCTCTTATAAGTGTTTTCTCTTTCATTGAAATTAAGGATAATTCCCCTTGCAGTAAAAATTCTTTTAATTCCCTCGGACAGTTCAGAATTTCCTCGGCTATCTCGGCTCGCAACAGTTTCAATTGATCTTTCTCGATCTGCTTCAAATTTTGATTCAAGCGATCGCTTTCCTTCGATAATATCATTTGGGATGCTTTCTTCTGCTTTTCTAATCCCTGCTGCAACATCTTCAAATTTTGATTGTTCTTTGTTATAAAGTCGTTCAAATTTGCTTGGTATATTTCCTCTGTCTCTGATAACAACTTCGATTCTATCATCAACTGTTCTGATTTTTTCTCCAATAGCTTTCGACTCTCCATCAAGCGCTCTCTGTGTTCCTTCAACATTTCCACACTGTTCGATAAGTTCTTCAATTTCTGTTCTTCGATCTTCAATTCGTCTTTTCTCTGCAAGATATCTTTGCTCCAGTTCTGAATCTTTTCGTCTAACTTCTGCTTCTGTTGCTCCAAGTTCGACGTTGAATTGTCTTTCGTCTTCTTCAATCGTTGCAATCTGATCTGAATATCGTTCTGCAACTCTTCCTCGATGCTCATTTCGTAGATCTTCCAGTCTTGCGAGATCTCGGCCTGCGTTTCCCGCAACTCTTGATAGCTCAGATTTAAATTCCTGTTCAATTCTTCGGTAGTGTTGAGATTCCAGGCACTTTGTAATCGATCGTATAAGATTTTTAATTTGGCTCTCTCGGCAGGCGAAAGATTCTCTGAAAAATCCCATTTCGATTGCATCAGCTGGTGAAATTCCCTCTCGATCTCCTTTGGAAAGTTGTAAATAGTTGGTGTTTTGTTCGACATAGTTATAAACCCATTTAGTATGTTGTGTAATTTCTAAGCTTTTTGCAATATTTTCTGGGGAATCCTTTGGAATAGTGATTTGAATTGTGTTAATCCCCAATCGTTTTAATTTAACCCGTTTCTCATCATTCACTTTATGTGTAACGACAATCTCAATTAGAAGGATTGGACGTTGATGTACATCGAAAAAGGTGATATCTGGCCTTATTAATAAATGCTTCTCATCGATCTCAGGATTTTTCCCCCACATCACCAGCCCAGCATTATTTTCATAAAATGTGAGTTCAACTTTTACCGAGTGCGCTTCAACAAAACTAGATTCTTGTAATAATACTTTTGAACTTCCATCCGGCGAAAATTTATACAAATTAGGCACTTTAATCCTTTTTGTTCTGGCCAGTATATCCATGGCTAATCGGTGCCGAAAATTTTGATTGCTGAAAGTACATTTCCTTTCAATCTTTAAATCTTTGGCATCATGCCGAAAATACGATTTGTAATGCTCAACTTTAAAATGCACAGCCTGCATTTCTTCGTCGCAGCCCAAACACCAATATCCCTTGCGCCCGCTTTCAACATCGAGTATGAATTTTATTTCACCTTTGATGTTTTTGGCATACTCATTCTGGTCTTCTTTTTGTCGCTCTTTTTCCATCATTTCTTTTGAACCATAATTAGTTACATTTTCAAATATAATAATTTAAAAAGCCACTTTTACCGTGGTTTTTTCATCAGACCCATTTTGCATTTCCATTGATTTTTCCAATACTGCTTCTGTAACCAACTGTTCTTCAGATCAATGGAGAAACATTTACAATGCCTTTATCAGTAATTGTAAAATGCCATTGTGGTGAAGTATTTGTTAAAAGGTTAAGCAGAATATTATCTTACAGCCACAGGGACATATTTGAATGCTAAAAGTTCAGGCTGAATTCCTTCTTGGATAATATAAACCAAACTGTTGGTCATTACCTCTGGTAAATCTTCCACATTTGCAATTGAATAAAATGGTTTGTCTTCGAATTGCGCTATCGACCGTATTTTCCTTTTCGAAATAAATTTCCAAAAATTAATTACATCAATGTCAAATAGATTTGGAAAGGAACATCAAATTATATTCACAATATCAATGATAGCAGTTGAACTAAATAATTCAGAATATTGTATTGGTGAGAATTATGAACAAAATAATAAAACTTTAAAAGTTTAGTTATCCAACAGCATTATTCGAAAGAATTTGTATACATATTTAGTAAAAAAGAAGCCTCTTAAAAAAGAGGCTTCTTATATTTATTAACTTTTTTAGTTAAGCATAAACTAATTCCGATTTCTTTAAAGTTTCAATAGCAGATAAAGCATCATCAATAGTTAAACCTACCATTGGACTTGTAAGAACAAGTTTGTCTTTAATTTTACTTGGCAAACCATTTAATGACTTATCATCATCAATAATAACGTAATCATTAATGCCCTGGTTTTTTTGTTGCCAATTTAAGATTTCTTCTTTACGGCTTAAAAACGTGGTATTGTCATCAAGTTTACCTACAATAGATACATCAATACCTCTTTTTTTGAAAATATTATACCATTGAGGCAAACTATAGGTAGATTTATGAGATGTAGTTAAGACAATAGAAGCACCAGTCTCCAAAATAATTCTTTGAAGACTTGAAACTGCTCTAGGATTAAAACTTGAAAAACCATCGTCTAATCGCTCAACTGGTTTCCAAGAAGATGCCGAAAGCATTACACCATCGATGTCTAATAATATTAACATGTTACAAAGGTAATGTCTTTTCTTTAACAAAAAACACATTGAGTGTTTTTTTAACTCACTGTTAATCAGTCGTACAGTTCCTCATAAAGTTGAATATCTGTCTCGGTATCATAATCAATTACTTCAACATTTAATTTCTTCCATTCAAATCCTTCGGCAGATGGATTTTTCCCTCCTTTGGATGTTTCAATTTCCAATCCTAAAATACTCATACAAATGTAGCGATGATGACCGTCAATAATAATTCCTTCATGGACTTTTATAGAACTAAATCTTTTACCCAGTTGTAATCGCCTATGGATTCGTTCAATAATTGGAAAACTAATTGCACCTTGCCCGGGTTTAAGGTCAAAGGTTGCTTGTGCTAAAAAATTTTCAATTTCAGCTTTTGTGATTTTAGCCATTGTAAAATATAAATAATAAAAGGCAAACTTACTGAAATAATTATAGCTTTATAAAATATTCTACTTGCGATATGCTACATGTTTTGTAGTAAATCGCAAATGAAATAAGAGTAAATTCATAAACCAGTTCAACCATTGAACAACTATATTTAAGCTTTTTTGTCTAGTCATTTTTATTCATTATATTTGTTTTGTAAGATTTCGAAAATTTGCAAATCAAAATAGAGGAGCAAAAGCGAGACCCTAGATTAGGAAAAAAATATATAACCCTTATATATCAAAGCATAAGGTAAGAGGTACAATTCCCTCTTTCTCCGCAACACTAAACCGTAAACGACTGATTAATAAGCGTTTACGGTTTTTTTATTCTCTTCTTGTCCGACGGTTGTCCCAATTTCAAAAAAAATATTCAGTTTTTTAATTTCTTTTTCTATTATTGTCCGACAATGATTAATTCAGTCAAATATTTAGCTGGATTAATTTTCGTTTTATAAAATTGAAAATATAAAAGGTTATTTTTGGGTTGAAAGAAACAAAATAGACACTAAAATAATCTACATAAAAAAATAATAATGGATTACGAAGAAATAGAAAACAGAAAATTTGTAAAGAAATTTAAGCTCGAAGAATTAATAATTTCAAATATTGACAACCTTGTTTTGCACAATGTTTTTATTGAAGATGAAATTTTAATTGACAATGTGAAAACTGATTCAATAGAATTTGATACTACGATAACATCAGGAACAAAAGAGTACCTTATAAATCCAGACATTTTAAAAGAAATATATACTTCCATTCGTTTTTTTGTTGAAGAAGTAGCAACGGACACGCAATTTGATTTAAACAAGATTTTAACCAATTTAGAAGGTAGAATTGAAACTACTGAAAAAATAAAATACTTAGAAAAAAAGCACAAGGATTTATATTCGCAAGTTAAAAATGAGTCGGAATATCTTGTTTATGCTGAAATAAAAGAGTTTAATGGGTTTGAAAATTGGCAGGAATTAATCTATGATTGTCTTAGTGGAGAAATTACTTTTATTGAGAAGTATTTAACATCAGATATTGAAATGTCAGATGTTCCCAAAGAGATTTTAAGTTTATGGATAAAATATTACACCATAAAGACACAAATAGATTATTGTATAGAGCAAATTAATAAACTAAAAAACACTAAACAGAAATCAAATTTTGTTGATACTTCATTACAAGTTTTTCTACTTGAGGAAATCATAAACATAAATGACTGGAGCAGTATAAGTGCAACAAAAAAAGGCGAAATACTTAGTTATTTACTAGGTAAAAATAAAGACAACATTAAAAAGATTTATCTTGAGCTTGACAAAAAAAGTTCTGAAAATTCAGAAAAACTTTTAAACGACAGAAAAAAAGCAGATGAAATTATAAAAAAACTATTAGGGTAACCATCAGGGTTACCCTAATAGTTTTAACCCCATTTGACTAAATTAAGTTTGCCCTATAATTTAAAATTTATAGGATATGAAAAACGTAGTACAACTTGAAAACATCGATGCAACTGAATTCAAAAATGAAATCATTGACGGCGTTCTTTTAGCATTAAAAAACAATGCAGGCTCATTGCAACTGAATGAGCAAACTGACCAACTTCTTACTAGAGATGAAACCTCAAAACTCCTTTCGGTTAGTTTAGTTACTTTATGGGACTGGACGAAAAAAGATATTATTCCTGCGTATCGCATAGGAAATAAAGTTCGCTATAAAAAAAGTGAAGTTTTAAAATCATTAAATCGAAAAAACCAATTTGGTCAACTTTAAAACACTTTTTTTATGCAAATTAATAATCAAACTTTAATTTCAGATGCTTTAAGTCATTTGAATTGCTTAAAAAACGATTTTTCGAGGTTACGACTGGATTATAATAAAGATAATAATCTAGTATATGCGACTGGAAAATACATTGAATCTTGCGAATTAATTGGGCAACTTATAAGAGGCTACGATAATCATAATTTCAAATTATTATCAAACAACATTAATAGCGTTTTATTAAAAGATTCTGAATTACATGGAGTTTTAATCACAATTAGGAAAAATAAGCATTCCCATAACTTTGACCCTTCAAAAATGGCAGCTATAATTTTTGAAATATGAAAGAGTATATCCGTGTGGGAACAGAATATTTCAAGGAAGTATTATGTCCTCTTATGAGTGGCGACAATATGAAATCATTAATAAAATGGAATAAAGCCACCATTATAGATGATTTTGGGAAAGACAGTTTGAAAGCCATAAAAAAATATGAAACTTTCTGTACGTTTCCTTCACACATTAATTATCAAAGAGAGATTAATAATTTTTACAATAAGTATGAACCTCTTTCTTACTATGTGAGTGAAAAAGGAGATTGGGAAAATATAAAACTTTTTCTGCAACATCTTTTTGGTAATCAGTATGAACTAGGATTGGATTATTTAACAATTCTTTGGAAGCACCCCAGTCAAATCTTACCCATATTGTGCTTGGTAAGTGTGGAGAGAAACACAGGTAAAAGCACCTTTCTAAAACTCTTAAAACTGATTTTTGAAGGTAATATGACAATCAATAAGAATGAAGACTTTAGAAGTCGTTTTAATTCAGATTGGGCAGGAAAATTAATTGTGGCTGTTGATGAAGTATTACTGGATAAAAAAGAAGACAGCGAAAGGATAAAAAACCTTTCAACCTCTAATTATTACAAACTAGAGGGCAAAGGAGTTGACAAGGCTGAAATCGAGTTTTTCGGTAAGTTTATTCTATGTTCAAATAATGAAGAAAACTTTATTAAGATAGATGATTTAGAAATTCGTTACTGGGTGATTAGAGTCAATCCTTTTGCAAAAGAAAATCCGGACTTATTAGAGCAAATGAGAAAAGAAATTGTTTCTTTCGCATATCACTTAACTCATAGAAAAATAGAAACCCAAAGAACAACTCGAATGTGGTTTACTAAAGAGCAGATTTATACCAATGCATTAGATGTTTTAGTTCGTGGAAACAGAACTTCTATTGAAAAAGAAATTGAAGAGTTTTTAATTGACCAGTTCTGTACGCTTGAATTAGATGAATTATATTATACTACTAAAGATTTGCACGAACAATTAAACCTAGCCAATATCAGAGTAGGGAAAAATTATGTTTCAAAAATCATAACAGATAGTTTTAAGTTAGAACCTAAAAATAGCAGTTATAATTTATACCGTTTGGACTTGTCAAATGTGGGTAAAAAATGGAGTGTTTATACTGAAAATCGAAAAGGGAGATTTTATACTTTCAAGAGAGAAGAATTTATCAAATAATTGTTGATTTGTTGACAATTGGGAAAAAAGTCAATAAAAATAATTCTTTATAAGTAAACAGAGCATCAACACACTGTCAACAAAAAATATATTGCAATAGTCAAATATTTTTTTGTTGACAGTGTGTTGACCATTTGTTGAAGTTATAAACCTTAACCAATAAAGACTTCACAACATAATTTCAACAAGTCAACAAAAACAACATCCTATTCCACTTAATTTTAATGCGTGGTAACGAGGTTACAAAACGATAATATTATTTCAGTATCAAAACCATTATAATGCTATTGCAATTACCTCTATAAATCATTGCAATACCATTGCAATACCTCGCAATCCCAATAAAACAGACCATAATAGTAATAATAAATCATTGCAATATCATTGCAATGATTTATTATTACATGTGTCGCTATGAGCATTTCATTGTGTCGTCCTGATTCTCATACTTAACTACAAATACTTTTACATCGGCTTGGTTTTTATAATTCAATCCTCTAACGAAGTTAATGTTTAACAAATTAGATTGCAAAATATGTGTTTTAATTTTCATCTTCATCAAAAAAATGAGTAATTGGATAAATTGTACTATTCAATAATATTTCTTTACAATTATCCTGTTCAATCAGCAATTCATATTTGAAATTATCTACATTATCAGAATCGAATAGATTAACCGCCAAAGTTCCATTCAAAAGTGCTTCATTTTCGTTTATGAAAATAAAATCACTAAAATCTAATAGAAAATTAAAATCTTCGTTAGAACTTGTTATTTCAGATTCTAATTCACAAGATATAAATCCTGAATTGGGATAGTTAGGATAATTAAAATTTAATGAAATACTATTCACTCCATATTCATTTGTTAAATGTAAAATAGCTTCTAATTCATATGGCACAGAATCAAATAAGACTGCTGAATCGTCTTTAAAAACACCATTTTCTTCAATATAATCACGAGTAGTTATGTTGTAATTAACTATCATTTTACCTCTAAGGCTATTTACTTGTTTTTGATGACCATGTATTAATTTATTTATTTTGTTTCTTTTACGAATTGATACGACCCATGTTTTTGGGATTGAGTCAAAACCGTATATTAAACCTGCTAATCCACCAGTAACAGCTGCAGTCGTATCGGTATCACCTCCTAAATTTACGGCTTTTAATACAGCTTCTTCATAATTATTGGTAGTTAATAAACACCAAATACTAGCTTCTAAAGTTTGGATTACATATCCGCCACTTTGAATTAATTCTTCTTCTAATTCATTTATATTTCCGTTTATAAGTCTGTCAAAATGAATTAATTCATTACTATAAATTTCATTTGAATTTAAAAAATCAGAAACTGATATTTTTACATTTTCATAAATATCAAATTTTTCATTTCCGTCCATTATTTGCAATGCAAACTCTAAGTAATAAAAACAAGAAATCACAGAACGATTATGTGCATGGGTGATAGATGAAACTTCTTTTACTAAGTCAAAACGCTTTTCAATGCTTAAATCTTTTAGTAAAATAACCAATGGTAATATTCGCATTAACGAACCATTTCCATTATCAATTTCACCTAGGGCTCCAGCCAACGTTGGATGAACTTCTTTATTTAGATTGATGATGGATTGACTTGTTGTATTCCCAATATCAAACACTTCTCCTGTTGCAGTCCAATAGCCTTCATTTTTCCATTTGATGAATTTATTGGCTAAATTATGAATGTCATATCCTTCTATAATAGATTCTGCCAAACAAAAAGATAGCGAACTATCATCTGACCATACCCCTGTCCCTTGGTCATGTACACCTCCAGAACACATTTTCGTAACAGGGTTTTTCTTTAAGTATTCTCTGCTTTCAAATTCAACAGGAACCCCCAAAGCATCACCAACGCAAAGCCCATAAAGTAGGTCTTTTAAATAATTTCTTTCTATCCTCTCCATGTAAATCTATTTAATTAAATCTTCTCTAAAATGCTCATATATCATTACCATTGCCAAAGTATCTAATTTACAATATTTCAACAAACCTTGAGTAATTTCTATTCGTTCTCTTTCAGTCATGTCTTGATATTGCAATTTAGCATAAGCAGTTAAAGCAGCTCCACCATCTGCAATCCCATCAATTTCAGATAAATTTTCTTGTAGTTCTAATTCTGTCCAACCATCAAAAACAGGTGGCAACATTTTATAAGGATTTACCACTTCATTCTTATCTATTTTAAGCCAAATATGACTGTCGGCAAAATTTGTACTGGTCAAGTTAATTGCTCCAATTGGCTGACTGTATTTTTGTTTCAAATAGGCACTTGAATTTAAAGAAGCTGGCAAAACAGCTTTGATGGAATTAGAACCTTTTGTGTGTGGATTATAATAATACTCTTTTACAATTTTGTTTAAATCGACCATGTTGCGTTCTCCTTCCCATTCATCAACACTGTCTTTCGTGGAATTGGTAATTGTTTTTATAAATGTAATTAGTTCCACTTTATCTTCTTCATTACTTGCATTTAGTTGCACCATAATGGCATTTAAAATAGAGTTTTCATGAGTTGCAAATCGGAAAATAGTTCCATTATCATTTTCTAAGGATTTTTTTAATGCTCTGGCAAAAATGAAATTAGGAAAATCACCAGCAGTATTGCTAATAAATTCTGATTTGTGCTCAATGGTTCCATCTTCATAATAAATATGATGGGAGAACTGAAATGCTACTTGCTCATACGGTCTTCTTCCAGCAGTAAAAGGCAAGGCAACAGTGCTGGTTTCAAAATCAATAAAGTGCAATGGAAATTTCCATTTAGCCATTTCGGTTTGCAAACCATCTTTTTCCACATAAATAGAATTATCATTATCTCTGGATTTTTCTACTTGAATCCATTGTCTTTCCCCCGATGAAATTTTATCTGCTATAGCTGTAATATTAAAATCTTCCTCAACAAGGTCTTCCATAAAAAGACGGTTGGATTCCATTAAATCTTTACCTCTAAAATTCCAAACTTCCATAGCGTTAGGCTTGAGGAAATCATCATCTGACCAATTGTGTTGTTTTTTAAAGCAATGTTCAAATCCAGATAACTTTCCTTCTAGTTTCTCTTCAATACTTGCTTTGAATTCACATTTTTTACAAGCACTGAATTTTGTTTCCCAGTTAATATAATGCGAATCTAAATAGGAATCCTTAAACAGTTTTAATGATTCGTGGAAACCTAGATTATCATGGTATTTATATTGGTCACTTATAATAGCATTAACAATAGCATCCACGTTAATTTCAGATAAAACCGATTCGCCAATTTCCTCAATACTACTTACTTTTTTAATTATATCTGTTCTAGGATTTCCGTTGGCTGGAACTCTAAATAGTTGATTTAATCCATCAATAGTTGCCGTTTTAGTTTTGTCAGCCATCATGAAATAGGCTTCAAAATGAAAGTTGGGATAAGTCAATGTGGCAACATGCTTTTGGAAAGCCAAGTCAAACAAATAGGGTTTCCAACTACTTACTAATCCACCACGACTTCCAACGAAAATGTTTTCTTCATTAGGGTTAAATGATTTTGCTTTTACTTCAATTAACCGAATGTGATTGCCTTCTTTTACTAAAATATCGGTTCTAATAAAGAAATTATCCATTAAAAAAGCGGCTTCATAAATCACAGCATTCTGTAATAATAATGCTTCCTGAGTTAGCTGAAATGCTTTTTCATATTCGTAATTCTCAGTATTAATAAAAATCCCTTTTGGATAATGCAAACGAGCTAACTCTTCCACTTGAAACCCACCTTTTGCAAGAGCTTGCAAGAAGGAATCATCCATCTTTTTGTTGGTATAGCTTTTATCACTAGTAAAAAACAGCTTGTTTGGACATTCTAGTCCTAACTTAAAACGAGATTTTGAGAGTACTTTCATAATGATTTTGAATAATAATTTAAAAATGTCATTTCTTCTTCTTCCAAGTTGATTAGCCCAACTGTATTGATTTTATCTAATATTTTATCTACAGTAGCACCTATATCAATTGACAGTTCTTTATTTGTTTTACTATTTTGCAAAGCAATAAGGTATTCCGTATTCCAACCCATGAATTCAAAATCATCGACATCCTTAAAAAGAAATATCAAAGGTTAGTGGTCTTTGTAATATACTTCTTTTAAAATTAGTTCTGAGGCATCTACGTTTTCAAAGAAATGAATTCCAACATTAAACCTCTTAGTAATTTGTTCTAATGGAATAGCTAATAAATCAAAAACCTGAATGTGGGCATTGAAGATTTTTGCATCATATCTATTTATATCCTTTTGTTTTTTAAAAGCAATAGTAAAACAATTTAACAACAAGGAAGGAAGTTCTATACAATTCATCTCAACTAATGAAAGTTCTACTATATCAAAAAAAGTTTTATTAATAGCTTTAGCCTTTCTATTTTGAGAAAGTATTTCAAGACCACCCAATTGAAAAGAACTATAATTTTGTTTATGCCTTCTAGTTCCAATAATAAAATTGTCCTCTATATATACTAGATGTGGATATTCATCATTTGACAAATCATTGTGCAACGCCTTATGATTGTTTTTTAAATAGATTCTAACACCTCTTGGTGCATTGGATATTAAAAAATAGTTTTGGATTTCTTCCCATGAAGAATTTAACAAATCAATACAAACAACATTAGAAACAGCAACAGAATAATTTGATACCATAAAAGATTGATTTAAAGGTTAATTGAAGTGAATTTATTATTGTAAATTGACATTTTCAAAATAATTATAAAGCTACCAATCGCTCATCTAATTTTAAAACTTTGTATAGCTCACTCCCACCATCTTCATTTTTTACAGCTAAAATAACCCTAAATAAATAGCTTCCTTTATTAATCTGATGGCCAGATTTTATCAAATCATTACTTTGAAATGCACGGGTATAGAATATTGATGAGAATTCTATATGGTCATTATAAGGGTAATCTAATTTTCGCATTTCAATAATCATAAATTGATTACTTGGCATCGACTTAACACAATCGATTTTTAGCCAATAATCTTTATTAACGGAAAACTTAACGCCATTTAAATCATAGGTCTTTATTGATTTATCTTGGGCAAAGGCAATGTTAACTAATAAACAGAATACATAAATTAAATACTTTTTCATAAGAGATGGTTTTTAAATTAGAGTTCAAAATTAATAAGTTGATTAGTCAAATTATGGCGAAGTTAAATTTTGTTAAATCATTATTTTAACTTGCTATTCCCTTTTGTTTCGGGAAAAAGTTCAATTTCCAACATTCTTAAAATTGCGGCAAGTTCATATTTTTGACAAACCAATGCTGTTTGTTTTAAAAGTGCTAAACCTTCTTTATTCTTTTTTGCTTCTTCAAACAAATCCATTAATTGTTTTTTTGTAACCATTATTCAACCTTTTTTGTCATTTGAAACATCATATCCTCAAAGCCTTGGTTCTTAAAATATTCATACGATATTAGATTCTTTGCAAATACATTAAGCTTTAGTTTTTTTGCGTTATGCTTTCGGGCAATTATCTTGGCTTCTTCAATAAATAATTTTCCTATTCCTTGGTTTCTGTATGGTTGAGCTATCATTATATCACCTATAACACATAAGGAGTCAAAATTATAATACAACATTGAAAAATGCATGATTTCAACTGTAACATATCCAACAACTGTTTCATTGGCAAGGGCTACAAATACCTTCCTATCATCCGATGAACTACTTATGGTTCCTCTGACACCACTAGCGTATTCTTCGATACATATATCAGTAGAATCAAAAAATTCAGCGTCTAATTTTTTATGGATTTCCATCAAATCTTCCCAAAGGGAAACAATTACTTCAACATGTTCGGGTCTTGCTTCTTCAATAGTTATCATAGTTATTGATTCAAATAATTATACAATGCAATTGCTTCTTTTATTTTAGGATATAAAGTAAAATCTCGAAACCTATATTTTGTTATAACTTCAAACAAAGATTCACCCGAAGGCAAGAGCATTGTTTTTGCTTTTTCAAAGGCACTTGGTCGTTTCAAGTTAATTGCTTTTCTGAAAGTAATGGCTTCATCAATAGTAGAGTTGGAAATAGAACTGTATAATTGTTCCACTTGGTAATGGTACAACAATTTACCATTGGTACTTTCTAAGTAGGAAGCTACTGCACCAGTACTGTTGTTATCTTTAAATAAGGATAGATTCGCTTCGTCTTCTTTGAAAAACCCATAATAAGTAACCAAATATAACAACTCAGAAAAAGATTTCTGATTCAGATTTTGCAAGTGGATGTTAAATTCATTTTTGGTTGAATCTTCAGTAGTATTACTGAAGTTGATATGAAACAAGACAGGTTTATCATTGATACTATAAACCAAATGAGCAAATGCAAAATCATCAATTTTAATATCCTGCTCTATTCTGTAATTTTTTATTATTTCCGAGCAAATGTGATTAGAATTATTAACTCTTATTAGCTCTTCTAATAGAATTTTATTTTGCATAAATAATTGATTTAAAGCACAAAAGTAAAATATAAGTTAGTCACGAAACGGCAAAGTTGAAATAGATTAAGTGAGCGGGGTTTTATATATTTGTATCCTCAACTTAATAAACTAACAAATGAGAGAAGAATTAATTAATTTTATTTATGATTCTTTATATCAATATAAAGACAATCATCACAATGGTAATTTTTATTATTTACAGAATCCTATTCCTCAAGAATTCACCCAAAATTCTGGATTATATTTCTTCTTTGACCCTAATTCAATCGTTGGTAATGATAGATTTAAAATTGTTCGAGTAGGAATTACAGGGGATAATGGTAATAACAGATTGGGGCATCATCAAAATGGGACGATTAATAATTCTATCTTTAGAAAACATGTAGGACGAGCATTTAATCAATTAAATGGAAATTTTAATGAAAATGAAATAAGTGATTATATACATTTACTGCCGTATTTGTATATTCCAGAAAAATCTTTATTTGAAAAAATCTGCATTAAAATTTTATCAAATAGAAATCAAAATGAGATTATATATCCAGCAAATGAAAATTGGTTAGGCTTTCAAATTGGTGGTGATATCAATATAGCAGTTCCAGAATCTAATTTATGGTGTGTACATTATACTAATGGAAATGATTTTAATAATTTTCCATTTGATTATTATCAAAATATATTGAACCAATTATTTAATTAAAAATTAAAAAAGAATATAGCTATAAATACATTATAAGAATATGGAAACAATAGATAAATGTTTAGAAAAAGAATTTACAACTGCAATTGAAATTCATCAGTTTTTTAGTAAGTTAAAGTTTAAAGAAGGAAAATGGGCTATTGATATTTTTGAGACTAAAAGACCTGCAAATTTTATTTGTAAGTATTATGGTAAAGGTACAATAGCACCTTCAACTTATATAGGAAATACGGATGAAAATAGAAAAATTAACGGAAGAGTACCATACAGATGGGAAATAATTGAAAAAGAAATGAAAGAGATGAAAATCGATAAAGTTACAGTGAAATATTACCCGTTAATTGAAATTAAATAGTTATGCCTAGAATTAACGAACATACATTTGAGTTAGATAATAGTAAATATAAACTAACTTACTATCGACAAGATAAACCATTACTATATAGAAATGGAATTTTATTTTCAGGTAATAAATCTGCATTGTTAAAAGAATATATAATTCAAACTGAGTTACCATTGAATTTATTTAAAGGTCAGACCACACAACAATTATCTGATTTGATACTCAATCATTTTTCAGAAGGAAATAATAAAAAAATTGTAGATAAGATATCTAGTAATCAATCAGAATCTAGCAAAGGGGCTAAAGTAAATAAAGAAAGGAGTAGTAAATTAACTAAGCAAAAAGATAATAGAACAGCTGAAGAAAAAATTGAAGAAAAAATAGAATTTTTAGATTGGAATAAGATTAAAGATAAGAAAAAAAATAAACTTTTAATTATTGGTTGTTCTGATGCAAAGAATAGCGGTGGAATTAGACAGATAGCAAATAATTATTTTCATAATGAAAATTACAACAATGTAATAAATGATAGAACTGTTAGTCTTTCTAATTATGACGATTTACTTATAAATTCACCAAACTATTTTATTTATAAAAGTAATAAACCTATTAAAAGAAATAAGATTCCTATTCTAAATAATTATTTTTCTGAATGTAGGAACAATAATCTATTTTTACCTGCAATTGAAAGATATGATGGAAAATTTTATAAAGCCCTTAGAAACCTATATTATGATAAAAATGATAATTCAAATTTACATATTTTAATTATTTCTGCTTTATATGGTGTAATTGAATTTAGAGATTCAATTATTGATTATCATTATACAATTGACAAACATAATTTTTGGAATAATGAGACAGATAGCATTCTAGAATCTGTAAAAAAATACATTCATGAAAATAAAATAGAAAACGAAATGGTGTTTTATTCATTGGCTGAAACTACAGGATATAAAGAGGCGTTAAATCCAATACCTCAATGGGTAGATATATGGATAAAACATGGACAAGGCCAAACATCAGCAACTTTTTTAAAAAACTATTTTTTACCTAAACTTTAATTCAACCTCTCACATTTATCACCAAATCTTCCCAAGAAATAATCAATTTCATGATTGTCCCAAACAGTAATTTCAATAATTAAGTTTTCTGGGCTGTCATGAATTATCTTTTGTGAAGGATGGATTTTTTTATTTTTCACAATCCCCATAGCCCAATCGGTAAATTTTAATCTAAAGGTTTTGAGTTTGTTTTCTTTCCAATCATACCAAATTCCCAAGCTATGCTTCAACAGTTCTTCTAATCGTGTTGTTTTATATAAAGCATCATGATCAAAGAAAATGTGTTTTGGTTCTGTAGCATTTTCATCACTTTCATCAATAGCAGGATTTACATTTTTTTCTACAAACATATCTAATGTAAAAGTTTGCAATAATTTGGTTGGCTGATAAGTTGTAACGTCAATTGTGCTTGCCAACAAATAATATCTGTTATCATAGTACCGAATCTGTAACTGAGCTACTTGTTTAAATTCTGTAATTCCTTTCTTTTGGTATTGAAATAATATGGCTTGCCCTTTTTTGATGTATTCAATAATTTTTCCAGCCAGTATAAGCAATTTGTCTTGGCTGTTTAAAGTGGGTTGAACGTGAACAAAATAAGGATAGGGGTTTAAATCCTCTATGCTGTAATCAAATTCATCCATTAAAGCTGCTTTAAGCCACTCTACTGAGTTCATAGTCTTCTCGGTGTCCAACAAGCCAATAAGGAGTGGAAAAGTAAGCTGTTCTTCCTGTGTAAGGTTCAGATTGTCTGGATAGCCTTCCAATACAAAATAGTTTCTTCCGTTAAACTTTCTGGAATTAATTTGATAGCCATTTTCAATTAAACTTTCTTTGGCTCTATCAAAGGTTCTCCTTGAGATAGGTTCAAATCCGTAGTCGTCTTTTAAAATATCATTTAATTCGGTCAAAAGCTCTTCTATAGAAAGTTTCTTTTCTCTAAGGAGCTTAACGATGATTTTTTTATAAAGCCTTTTTTTGCTGTAATCTTCCATAATGATTTAATTATCTGAACAAAGATAAAAAGAACTTTGTCATTTTTTGTCTCAACAAGATTTTAGTTTTGCTGATATAATTCCAAAATAAATTCAAACCCTTTCTTCTATGGCAAATAATGAAAATAGCTTTTTTGAACAGTTAAAGAAGGTAGCTGTAATTTTAATAATTGTTGCTATCATTTATACTTGGTTTTTGTGGTGCAAAGAAAAACCAATTCGCTTTTTATATTCAATAATCATTTTTATAGTTTTATATTTTCTATCTTTAGCCAATGTTCATCATAATCAAATTTTATCTAACTAACCCTAAAGTGTAAATATGGAAACAGTAATTGATTATTTAAAAGCTTATAAAGGCAAACAAGGTCTTTATATCATTAGACCAAAAAACCAAGAGTTAATGGTATCATTATGCAAAAAGTTGAACTATAATTGTTCTAGTGAAATAGCATATATTGGTAAAGCAGAACTAACCAAATCAAGTCATTTAGCAAACAGAGCTAAGCAAGAAATGGGTTGGTCAAACTTTGAAGGAGCAACATTTGTTAGAAAAATAGGGCGTTACTTGGATTTTGATATTAAAGACAAAAAGAATAAGAATTTACAGGAACAGACTAGAGCATTTATTTGTTCCAACTTTACTATTGAATGTGTTCCTTTTGAATCTGGCATCAACGTTCAATTAAAAGAAACCGAATATATTCAAGAGTTTAAGCCTTGTTTGAATGATAAAAAGATTAGTAAGTAAATATGGAATCACAAAAAATTGAATACGGTATCTAAAAATAATATCACATTATTATTTAAAAAACTTTAATTACCTATCAAAATAGTTTTGTGCTATAAGATCAAGTTAAGGTTTGCTTTTTTTTACACTAATATTCAAAAAGTAAAAAGGTAAGCCAGAGAAGTAAAAATATTTTTTTTATTATGTTTTATATCACAGAAGTCAGGTTCATCCTGACAATTCAACTATAAAATATAAATACAAAAAGAATACAACCTACTAATTTTAAGTGTAGCAAACGATTGCTACTATTATCAAAACTATCAATAGTAACAAAATCTATACTTTTTTCGTTACGAAAACCATCTAAAAAAGAATACATATCGCATATCACAATGCGTTATATAACTTTGGCAAAATACTATAATTTTTGCCAAAGTTATATTTATTAAAAATAATTGACTACTTTTACTTTTAAATAAATTAAAATTGGAAAAAACGATTGAAAATCAGATAAAATACTACTTTGAAAATAATAAAATTATTTCAAAAGAAGATCTAATGATAGCTATCAGAAACGATTTCTCTAATTGGTCTGATAATACCATCAATGCCTATTTGTACCTATTAAAAAAACGAGGTGTTATAAATAATCTGTCAAGAGGAATTTACACCTTAGGTAAAGTAGAAACTTTTAATCCACAAATCAGTGAACAGCTAAAAAAAATAGCATACCGTATTAACAAAGCGTATCCATTTATTAATTATTGTGTATGGGACAGTTCCTGGCTAAATGACTTGATGCGCCACCAACCATTCAAACATTTTGTAATTATCGAAGTAGAAAAAATAGCTGTAGAACAAGTATTTAACGATTTAAACAATAATTTTTCAAAAGTATACATAAATCCAGACGATATTTTTTTTGACAGATATATTAGTGCATTAGAAGATGTCATTATTGTAAAAAACTTGTTTTCTGAAGCACCCACTCTAAAACGAAACGAGCTTACAATACCAACGCTTGAAAAAATTTTGGTTGACATGCTAATCGATAAAGAACTATTTGCAGCACAACAAGGAGAACTCGATTTTATTTTTAAATCCGCTTTCGATAAATACGATATCAACGAAGCAAAAATGAAACGATATGCCGCAAGGAGAAATCGAGAAACAGAATTAGAAAAAATGATAAATATAAGTTTGGCAAAATAACTGCTTTTTTGACAATAACATATAAATATGATAAACAAAGAAACCTATACAATAGATTGGATTTTCAACTTAAAAAACAAGTTAGGAAAACACGTCGATGCCAAATTAATTGAAAAAGTAATTTGGGCACTAACATTATTGGAACAACTACAGTTAAATGGGCTAAACTTCACTTTCAAAGGAGGAACTGCATTAGTGTTGGCTACCGAAAAACCAAAACGTTTTTCAATTGACATTGACATCATTACAGAGCATACCGAAAAAGAAATAACGGCAGTTTTACAAAAAATAGTAGATGAAAAAATCTTTCTTGATTGGGAAGACGACAACAACCGTAAACATACACCCGATGCGCCTATAGGCCATTTCAAAACATATTATAAAAGTGTTGTAGATGGAAATATAGAACCAATCCTTTTAGACCTACTCTATACGGCAAACCCATACCCGGAAGTTATAAAACTACCAATAAAACATGCTTGGTTATCAACTTCAGAAGAAGAAACGATGATTACAATGCCAACTTTTGATGCCATTTTAGGAGATAAACTGACAGCATTCGCGCCAAAGACTACAGGAATACTATTCAGTAAAAACCGCCCTGTAGAAATCATAAAACAATTATACGATATTGCATTTCTATTCGACAACATAACTGATATAACGGTAGTAAAAAACAGCTACAACAAAGTAGTTCAAGAAGAAATTGGTTTTCGCAAATTGGAGATAAACTCCAGCGAAGTATTAAACGATACGTGGCATACATGCTATACTTTAGCAGAAAGAGAAGATAAATCAGAAGATTTTAAACAATTACAACTTGGTGTAAAAAACTTTACCAACTTTACCATAGATAAGTTCACCATTGAAGAAGCTATAATAGCAGCAGCTAAAGTCGCTTACCTAACCAAACTAATACAATCCGAAAAGGAAATAAAAATCGAAAAGTTTAAAAACCCATTAGAAACAAAAGATTGGCTAATTGAAAACCAACAAAACAACAAAATAAGCAAGTTAAAAAAGAACAACCCAGAAGCTTTTTACTATTGGTATAAGGCTTTACAATTAAACAAACATTAAATGGCATTAAGCTGGAACGAAATAAAAGACAGAGCAGTTAAATTCACCAAAGAATGGAAAGACACTACTAATGAAGAAGCGGATGCTAAACCATTTTTAGATGCTTTTTTTGATGTCTTTGGTATCACTCGTAAAAAGATTGGAACATTTGAACACCGAGTAAAGAAACTTTCAGATGCCGATGGGTATATCGATTTGCTTTGGAAAGGAACTATTTTGATAGAAATGAAAAGCCGTGGTAAAAACCTAGACAAAGCCTTTCAACAAGCCATTGATTACACACACGGATTAAAACAAAACGAACTCCCAAAATACGTTTTGGTATGCGACTTCCATATTTTCAGATTGTACGATACTGAAGAACAAACCACTTTAGAATTTACAATTGATGAATTAATTCAAAACGTGCAAAGTTTTGGTTATTTATTAGGTTACCAAAAAAAGACCTATAAGGAACAAGATCCAGCCAATATCAAAGCTGCTGAATTAATGGGAAAACTCCATGACCGATTAGAAGAAATTGGTTATGAAGGACATCCTTTAGAAGTGTATTTGGTTCGTATTTTATTCTGTTTGTTTGCAGAAGATACGAGCATTTTTGAAAAACAACAATTTCAAGATTACATAGAAAACAGAACAGCTGAAGACGGAAGTGATTTAGCTTCAAAAGTTCAAGAATTGTTCCAGGTATTAAATACAGCAAAAGACAAGCGATTCAAGAATTTAGACGAGCAGTTAAACGATTTTCCGTATGTAAATGGTAAATTGTTTGAAGAAATTTTACCCATGGCAAGTTTTGATAGTAAAATGCGCCAAGCCTTGTTGGATTGTTGTTACATCGACTGGAGTAAAATTTCACCGGCTATTTTTGGTTCCATGTTTCAAAGTGTAATGAACCCTAAAGAACGCAGAAACTTAGGAGCACATTATACCAGCGAAAGCAATATCTTAAAACTAATCAAACCCTTGTTTTTAGATGAACTGTGGGCTGAATTTGAAAGTTTAAAAGGCAATAAAAACAAATTACCCGAATTCCATAAAAAAATTAGTCAACTCAAATTCTTAGACCCAGCTTGTGGTTGTGGTAACTTCTTGGTGATTACCTATCGCGAATTACGTTTGTTAGAATTAGAAGTTTTACGAGCTACTTACAAATCAGGGCAAGGAATTTTAGATGTTAGCGATATCATTTGGCTTGATGTTGACATGATGTGCGGCATTGAATACGAAGAATTTCCAGCGCGAATTGCCGAAGTAGCCATGTGGCTAATAGACCATCAAATGAACATGCAAATTAGTAATGAATTTGGACAATACTTTGCACGTTTACCTTTGAAAAAATCGGCTAAAATTGTGCATGGGAATGCATTAAGAGTGGATTGGGAAGAGGTTGTTCCAAAAAAAGCACTAACTCATATTATTGGGAATCCACCTTTTTTAGGACATCACATGCAAAGTGAAGAGCAAAAAAAAGATTTACATTTTGTTATGCAAGGAATAAAAGCTGCAGGTGTTATGGACTATGTTACAGCATGGTATTACAAAGCATCAAAATATATATTAGACACAAAAATAAAAGCTGCTTTTGTTTCGACAAATTCTGTTGTTCAAGGCGAACAAGTAGGGATTTTATGGAGTTACTTATTAAGTAATTTTAATATTAAAATTCATTTTGCACATCGTACATTTAAATGGAATAATGAAGCAAAAGGAAATGCAGCAGTATACTGTGTAATTATTGGTTTTGCAAATTTTGACACAAATAACAAGTATATATTTGATTACGAAGATATAAAAGGAGAAGCTCACGAACTCAAAGTTAAAAATATCAATCCGTATTTAGTTGATGCAAAAGATATATTAATTGAAAATAGAAATACTCCAATATGTAATGTTCCAAAAATGATGTATGGTAGTAAGCCTACAGATGGAGGTTTCTATATTCTTAGTAATGAAGAGAAAATAGATTTTTTAATCAAAGAGCCTAATGCTAGTAAATTTATTAAACCTTTTTTAAGTGCCCGAGAATATCTAAATGGTGAAAAAAGATGGTGTATTTGGTTAGTTGATGCAAATCCTAATGAATTGAAAAATTGCCCCATGCTTCTTCAAAGAATTGAAGCTGTGAAAAAATTCAGAAGTGAAAGTATAGCTGCATCAACTCGTGATTATAAATATCATAATTTATTTAGACAAGTTACTCAACCAAAAGATGATTTTTTATTAGTTCCAAGAACTACTTCAGAAAACAGAAGTTATATTCCAATTGGATTTTTTTCTAAAGATTTTATTGTAAGTGATACTTGCCAATCAATTCCAAATGCAAGTTTATTCCATTTTGGAATTCTTAATTCAACCATGCACATGGCATGGGTAAAAACAACTTGTGGTAGATTGAAAAGTGATTTCAGATACTCAAAAGATATTGTTTACAACAACTATCCTTGGCCAGAAAATCCTTCTGAAAAACAAACAAAAACGATTGAAGAAAAAGCACAACATGTTTTAGATGTTAGAGTTTCTTTCCCTACTAGTTCATTAGCAGATTTATATAATCCCTTAACCATGCCACCAGCATTAGTAAAAGCCCATAATGAATTAGACAAAGCCGTGGATGCAGCCTACAGCAAACAAGCCTTCACCAGTGAAGCAAAACGCATGGAGTTTTTATTTGAGTTGTATGAAAAATATACTGCTGGATTGTTTGTTAAGGAGAAGAAAAGTAAAAAATAAATTGTTATCTATGTTAGACAAAAAAGAACAAGAAAAGTTAAAAAAAATATTAGAAAGTTGTCATATTAATTTTCTAATAGGTTCAGGTGCATCAACAGAGTATTTTGAAACCTTAAAAATGGTTGAAAATTTATTAACTGAACTAAATAATAAAATAGATAGAGATTCCAGTGAATTTAAAATTATTGATTGCTCAATTAAGTACGCATATTTTCAAAAATGCATAAGAGGTAATCTAGGATTTATAGATAAAAGGATAGCGTCTGAGCGGGAGGAAGAATTTAGAAGTACTTTAGAAAATTATCGTCAATTTATTTCTGCATTAAATACCATTTTAACTCGTAGAAAGACAAATATCATAAGTAAACAAATTAATTTGTTTACAACTAATATGGATTTGTTTTTAGATTATACTCTTGAGAAACTAAATCTTGAATTTAATGATGGTTTTTATGGTAGACAGAATCCTATCTTTTCTACAAGTAATTACAAAAAGTCAGTTTATCAAGTAAGTGCTCATTATGACAATAAAACGGAATTACCAACCTTCAATTTATTTAAAATGCATGGATCTGTCAACTGGCAATTGAAAAAAGATTCTATTTTTCATGATAGACAATTGGATGTTTTGTTAAGACTAGATAAAGTAAAAATATTAACTGAAAATTTAATTGATATTACAAAAGACACAACTGTTGAAGAACTAAAAGAGAAATCAAAGAAATTAAAAATAACTGACGAAATTGATAAGTTTTTAAATATTTATAACGAGTTAGTAATGGTAAACCCAACCAAAGAAAAATTTGCATTAACAACTATTGATTATAATTTTTATGAGCAATTGAGAATGTATTCAAATGCCCTCGAAAAAGAAAATTCAGTTTTATTTGTTACTGGATTTTCATTTGCAGATGAACACCTAAAAGAAATCACACAAAGAGTTCTACAAAGTAACCCTACTCTTATTATTTATTTTTTATGTTACTCAAAATCGGATAAAGATAATATTGAACAATTATTTCCGCAGTATAAAAATGTTATTGTCATACATATTACTGAATCTTTTTGTTTGAAAGCCCAAATTTCAAATATTTTTGACCCTATCGCAAATGAGCTTGATAATAAATATTTTATAGGAGAAGACAAATTAAAAGAAATACTAGGAGAGGAAAACCAAAAAGAAACAAAACCAACTACCGAAACTATAGATGGAAAAGGATAATGCTTCAATTTTAAAAATAGGAAATGTCATTGCAGTTAAAGGTAGAACCATTGAAGTCGCTGTAGACAAAATGAAAAATGCCTCACACTTGCTTTTCAATGGAAATGTGGTTAAGAATGTTTCTGTTGGGAGTTACATTAAAATTACCAAAGGATTTTCTGAATTAATTGGAAAAATTGAAAGTGAGTTTATCCAGGAAGACAAATTAAATATAGCTTCAAATTACTATAACTCTAAAAACAAGATTAAAAGAATTTTAAGTATAACTTTAGTTGGCTTTATTAATTCAGAAAACCAAGAAAAAGAATTTAAACAAGGTTTAAAAGAACTTCCATTAATTGAAAATGAATGTTATTTATTAACTGAAAATGAATTTGAATTAATTCACAAGTTTGCCAAAGACGATGAAGTCGCAATTCAAATCGGAACTTTATTAAATGAAACAAGTGTTACAATAAAGCTAGGAGTAGATAGACTTTTCGCAAGTCATATTGGCATTTTTGGCAACACTGGAAGCGGAAAATCTTACACATTAGCTAAAATTTATCACGAACTTTTTAATCAATATAAAAACGAACCAAAATTCCAAGAAAACGCAAAGTTTGTTTTGATTGATTTTAATGGTGAATATGTAAATCCTAAAACAAATGAGGGAACATATGAAAAGATAATACTTGAAGAAGATTATAAGGATGAGTTTATTTTAGGAGATGGAAATAGTAAATTTCCAATTTCAAAAGAATCAATTGAGAATGTCGAAATTCTATCAATTCTATTAGATGCAACAGAAAAAACACAAAAACCTTTTCTAGATTCGGTGCTAAATTATAGCTCATTTAAAAAGAATGAATTCAGTTTTAATGAATTTATTGATACTGAAATAATAAAAGTATTGTTATCCAAAAAAGATAAAAATTTAGGTGTTAAGGTATTAATTGATTTATTTAAAGATATAAAAGATTGCTTTATTGAGCCTGAGATCCATGACAAAATTAGTTCTTTTATTAATGAAAATATTGATTTCAAATCGGATAATGGTTCATATTTTTTAAAAAATGGATTAAAAGGGAGAGAAAATCAAACGGATAATGAGAGATATCCCGAATATGAACCTAAAAATATTGAAGTTCATTTTTACATACCTTTAATTGGATTAGTTAAAGAGATAAATTTTTCTAATGACTCTTTATTTAATTTAAAACTAAAAATTGTTTTAAAATATTATAAAGATGTTGTTTCTGGTTATGTAAACCCTGAATTTATTGGCCCTTTAAAAGGAAGGACAATAAAGATTTTTAGACAACTTCAAAATTTAATTGATGTTGTTGAAGCCAAAAGTTCGAATACAAAATTGGTTACAATATTGTCATTAAAAAACATTAATGAACAATCAATTAAAAAAGTATTACCCTTAGTTATTTGTAAAGAGTATTATGAAAATCACAAAATTAATAATGAAAAAAAAGATAAATATCTTAATATAATAGTTGACGAAGCTCATAATATACTTTCAAAATCATCAACAAGAGAAAGTGAGACTTGGAAAGATTATCGTTTAGAAACATTTGAGGAAATAATAAAGGAAGGTAGAAAATTTGGTGTTTTCTTAACCATTGCAAGTCAAAGACCATCTGATATTTCAGATACTATTATATCACAATTGCATAATTACTTTTTACATCGGTTAATCAATAACAAAGATATAGAAGCTATTGGTAGAACTGTGTCTTATTTAGACAAAGTGTCTTTTGAAAGTTTATCAATTTTGCCCCAAGGAGCTTGCATTTTAGCTGGACTATGCGCTGATTTACCTGTTGTAATTAAAGTTGATAAAATTGAAGATGTTTATAAACCTTACAATGAAACAATAGAATTAACTAAACACTGGAAATAACATAGCCATACTTGGGTGTTTAACTTGTCTGATAACCAAAATAATTATCTAGCTTAATTATTAGTTAACATTTTATTACACAAGGAATCAAATTTTATTGTAAAATATAAATTAATATTCATCATTTTCTGATATGAAAAGTGAAAAAGGTAACTGTCACCTATGTGGAGAGTTCAAAGAGCTAACATTTGAGCATATTCCACCGAAAGCTGCTTTCAATGATAATCCAATACTAATTCAAAAACACGAACATTTGTTTGATGAAAAAAGTTATGTTTATGGAAAATCAATAAGAAGTAATAATGGCTCTGGTTCCTATTGTTTTTGTAAAAGTTGTAACAATAATACAGGAACTTGGTATGCTAGAGATTTCTCTGAATTTGTAGGTCAAGCATACAATCACTTTAATAATGTTGAAAAGATAAACAGAGCTAATCTTATCGAATTTAATTTTAAACCTTTGAATGTTTTAAAGCAAGTTCTAACTATGTTTTTAGCTATTGACCATTCAGATTTTCTCAAAAATGATAAAGAATTAGTAAACTTCATTTTAGAAAAGGACAACAATTCATTACCTGATAAGTATCAAGTTTATTTATATAATACGATTTCAAAACATAAACGATTGTATGGGATACAATGGAATAATTTTAATGGTTCAATGAATACTCATTCTGAAATAACATTTAATCCTTTTGGATATTTTCTGACAGTTGATTCTCCTCCACCTATTGAAACAATGACCAATATAACCGATTTTAAAAAGTTCCAATTTAATGAGCAAAAGAAATATATAATTCCATTATTCTATTTAAAAACGGACAATATGTTCTTAGGACAGTATGAATAATTATCATCAAATATTTTAAAGTAGTACTAAAATAAAAAAGTTTTACATTTCAGTTGCCACTTATTTGCCTAAAACTGAGTAAAAAGTGAATAAAAATAATTCTTAATAAGTCTACAAAACCAAACAACAATTGTACCCTTTCTCAATCAATTATTAATGCGTTCTAAAAGGGTTACAAAATGACAACATTTAGTGACAAAAACATTGCAATGGTATTGCAATGATTTATGGAGGTTATTGCAATACCATTGCAATGTTTTCTACTACAAGTTCCAATTGATTTATTTAGCAATTCTCATAATTGATTTCTTTTCTTGTTTTTGACTTTGAATGTTCCAATAGATTGCCATTTGTTGTGCGTAATCTATTGGAGTTTTTCCGATGTAATTTAAAAACTCTTTTTCGGTACTATGCCCTGTTACATTCAATAGTAAACCAGTCGGAATATCTCCGTAATAATTTGTAGCAAATGAACGCCTGCAAATATGTGATGTAATCAATTCCCATTTTTTAAAATCACCATTTTCTTTTCGAGAAGTATCAGGGTTTATCCTTGCGCCCGAAATTGTTTCATTCAATTTGGCTTCTTGGCAAACATCTTTGATGTACAAATTAAATTTAGCTTTTGAACTTTCTATGTTTTTGCTGTAAAGAGATGGGAAGTTTCCATTTCTTTTATCTAAAATTGCTCTTACTTTATCGTGTACAAGTATGGAAACTCTTTTTTTAGTTTTTTGCTGAATAAGTTCTATAAAATCTAAATTGCCAATTTGCTTAATATCTTGCTTTGTTAATTGTAATAAGTCCCCAACACGTTGACCAATGTAACAACCTATCAAAAGCCAATCTCTGGCATCTTGTAAATGTGCTTCTTTCAAATCAACTTTTTCGATTTCCGCTAATTCATCCCAATTAAGATAAATTTTATCAATTTGTACACTAAAACCTTTAATCTGTTGAAGTTGTGGACTAACTGTATAGCCAGACTTTTGAGCATCTAAACAAATGGTTTTTAAAAACTTAATATAACGCCCTGCCGTGTTTCTGCCTAACTTTTCTACTTCAAGTAAATATTTAAGAAAATCATTTCTATACTTCAAATCAATTTCAGATAGTTTATACTTGTGGCGTTTATACTCTTGGAATCCCTGTATTTTTAATTTTATTGTTTTGTATTTTGTAACTGTGGCTTTAGATGTTCCGAGTTCTCCAGTTCTGTCATTTGTTTTTAACTCCAATTTTTCTACATAGAGGTCGCAATAATTAAGAATGAAATTGTTATCTGTTATTTCGGCTTTATTAAAATGGGTGTTTAGACAATCATTTAACCAGTCTTTATTAACTATATCTGAACCTGTACCACTTTTATTATATCTGCTAATTATATAGGATTCTAAAGTGTCTAATTCATTTTGCAAATTGTCTCTTTCAGCAAACTGGGAGACTTTCCGTATTTTACCACTTGCGTTATTAAAATAAGCTGGATTGATAACTAACGGAATTGCTAGTTTAATATCAGTTTCTCTATTTGCAACAAATCGGATGTATATTTTTGATGGATTATTATTTCCTCTAATCGAATATTTTATCGTAGCCATATTTCATATTTTAGTTGCAACAAATATATATAGTTGAATGATTATAAAAAAATATTTTGTCCGACATTTGTCCGACCAAAAGCGAATTTATACTAATTCAACCTAATGCAAATTAATTATATTTTTTATTACAAACCCTTTAAATACCTAACTTAACAAGGTTTTTTGTTCTAATTCAATTGTTTAGAGTTAATTAGCAATTAAGCTATTTCGTTCCCTCTTTCTCCGCTGAAAAAAATCCTAAATGGTGTCAAAACCCCGGAAATCTTATGATTTTCGGGGTTTTTTGCTTTTGCGCATATACCAAATTATTCATTGAATCTTATCGCTAAAGGGACTAAATCGAGACCCTAGAAAAAACTAGAAATCTAGGGTCTCGCTAAAATCTCTTAACCCTCGCAAACAAAGGGCTTACGATTGAAAAACTATAGCTAGTTCACTCAGTAAACATCTTGTTTGACTTGGATAAGGAATTTAAATTGATAAATAATTAATCAGTCAGTAAAATGAAAGCGAAAGTAAACCTGCATTTCTATGCAAAATCCACCAAGGCTAATGCCAAAGGGCAATTTCCGATTTATGTTCGTCTTACCGTAAACGGAATCAGAACAGAATTCAGTACCAAAAAGTTTATAGAACCTAACCGATGGCTATCTGAAGCGTGCAAAATGAAAGGTTCTTCAGAGGAAGCTCGTTCAATTAATAGTTATCTTGATTTACTCAAATCTAAAGTGTTGGATATTCAAATGGAACTAATACATAAGAATCAGGAATTGAATATTGAGAACTTTAAAGAATTGCTTTTCGGTTCTGAAGAAAAACAACGCATGCTCGTTCCCATCTTCCAAGACCATAACAATAAAATAAAAGAATTGGTTGGTAAAGAATACGCTCCTGGAACATTAGAACGCTATACCACTTCTCTAAAGCATACTATTGAATTTTTAGAATGGAAATATAAAATTTCAGATATTGAAATTTCCAAAATAAATCATGCTTTTATTTCTGATTACGAATTCTATTTAAGAAGTGTTAGAAATTGCTCAAATAATACTGCTGTTAAATACATCAAAAACTTTAGTAAAATAATTAAAATTTGTTTGGCTAATGATTGGTTAGACAAGAATCCATTTGCAAACTATAAAGCAAAAGTAAAAGAAGTTGAACGGGTTTATTTAACTGAGAAAGAAGTTCAAAATATTATTGAAAAGGATTTAAAAAACGATAGGCTTTCACTTGTTCGTGATATTTTCCTTTTTAGCTGTTTTACGGGTCTAGCATACATTGATGTTAAAAACTTGACAAAGTCTCACATAAGTCTTGGAATTGATGGAGAAAAATGGATTTTCACTCACAGACAAAAAACAGAAAGTGCCTCAAAGATTCCAATATTGCCTGTTACGCAAATAATAATTGACAAATATGAAAATCATCCTCAAGCTAATTGTAATGATAGACTAATCCCTATTCTGTCAAATCAAAAAATGAATGCTTATTTAAAAGAAATTTCAACAATTTGCGAAATAGATAAAGAGTTAACCTTTCATATTGCAAGACATACCTTTGCCACAACTGTAACCCTCACTAACGGTGTACCCATCGAAAGCGTAAGCAAAATGCTAGGCCACAAGAATTTGAGAACTACGCAACACTATGCTAAGGTCCTAGACAGAAAAGTAAGTGAAGATATGAAAATCCTTAAAGACAAGTTCTCGAACAATATCATGCTTTCTAAAACTTCATAAAAGTCTTGCTCCTGAATAAGATAAATACGTAAAAACACGTATTTCGATTATGTTCAATGCTATATATCTTGCGAAATATTATTACTTTTTAGTGATATTAATTAGTTGACAGTAAGCATAAGTGACTACATAAACTAAAAATACATAGTATGACACCAGAACATAAACAAAATATCATTCCGCTACTTGATGACTTTTGGAAACTTGAAGTAGAAAAAAGAATTGCTGATGTTTATAAAGACTACCAGGACTTGACTAGTGTCTATATTGGCAATTATTCAGTACTTGAATTTGGAGAATTTTCAAAAAAAACTATTTCAAAAATTGGACAATTATTACAATCAAAAATGTTCTGTATTCTACCATTTCAATATCAGTTTCAAAATGACTTTGGTGGGGGTAATTTAAGAGATGACATAGCAAATTTAAATTCATACTTATCATGTAATGACTTTATCAATGCGGTTACTCATTTATACAGACTAGTTTATTATCTTGTCCAAAATGGTTTTTGGCACAAACAAGAACCACTTGACAGAAAAAAGGAGAATCAAATAATTGAAGAATTAAAAACAAAACTTTCAATAGTTGTTGAAAAAATTGACAAGAACGTAGACACGAATAAAAAACTAATAGACGAACTCAATCTTGAAAAAAATAGCCTGACAACCTTAATAACGACTAAAAATAAGGAACTCTCTGAGATTTCAAACCTACTACCTACTGCACGAACACATTCAGATGAAATCACAAGAATTCTAACAAACAGCACAGACACAAATCAGCAAATAACAGGGCTACTAAATCAACAAAACGCAAATCTTGAGACTATTAAAGAACGAATAAAGGAAGAGAAAGACCTATTTGATGAATTTTCATCAGACCTTAAACAGTTGAAAGAGAATTACAATGCACAAATCGGAATTACAACTAGGTACAATGCAAGCTTTGAAAAGCAACTTGAAACAATACTTGACAAAAGCAAAACTTTTGACGATAGAATAAAAGTTCTAAATGAGCTAATCGGAAAAGAAGGTGCTGTTAAGTTATTCAACACATTTAATGACAGAAAAAAAGAACTTGAAGAACCAGTAAAAAAGTGGGCAAAGGTGGTTTTTGGTACAGGCATTTTTGCATTAGTTTTAATTATTGGAATATTCACAAATTTCTTTGGTCTAGTAGGTGGATATCCGACAGCAATTGATTGGCATTATTTACTTATTAACTCTTTAAAATCAGTTCCTGTAATGATTGTTCTCTACTTTGCTATAAAACAGTATGTTCGAGAGAGAAGCTATCAAGAAGAATATGCTTTTCGTTCAGCAATCGCTTTGACAGTTCAGGCTTATGGTGACATTGCTGGAAGTAAAAAAGAAGAATTGATTTCAAAGGCAGTTGATAATATTTACAATATGCCAATAATGATGAAAGATAGAAATTGGCTTTTTAATTTTAAAACACGACAGTTGTCAGAAACTCTAAAAGAGTTGAATGAGACAATTAAAAACATAAAACCATGATAATTGATAATTAGAATAAGTCTACTGCTAACAACTATTTTGTTAGATACTTTTTGAAAAAAACATTTAGTATCTTAAAATAATTAGTTTAGGATTAATGAATAACAAAGTTTTGAGCTAAAAAAAAACACTTAATACTAAAAAATATGAAAACAATAGATTTTAATAACAAAATCACCAAAATTGAATTTGAAACATCAAAATTTCCTTCATTACTTTTTGACCTTCTAGATTTTCATACGACAGATGTAAATTGGGCATTAAGAATTGGTGGTTCATCATTAAAAATAACTTTTAGCTGTTTTGACAATTCTAATAAATTATTAGGAAATACAACTCAATTATTAAAACCATTTATAAGTCCTTATCAAATCCAATCTTACATTTTATTTAATTATTTCCCAGTTCGGTTTGACGTTAATCAATTATTTATAAATAAACAAGCAATTGCAAAATATAAAGTTGAAATTGAGTTGACAGGAATTCAATTTGTAACTGGCGAAAAATATCATTTGCAATTTCACCTATTGGAACACACAAATTATCAAATATTCTGTAATGGAGTAACAATTTCTACAATATTTATTACTGACAATCATCCTTTAAGTCAAAATCATAGACAGGTGACTTTTATTCCTATCACTACAATAAATCATGGGGATTATCAAAAAACATTAACTTTTGATAATCATCAAAATTATCAGGTAGATAATAATCAAACAGACGATCAAATTATAAATAATTTGTTTACTTCTCAAAGTTTGATCTGTAGTTCAAATTGGATAAAAATAAAATTTTAACTACCACTTACAAACATTTAAATTAATCCTATCTAATTCAAATACATTTAACAACAATTTCTATACTTTTAACCAACAATCTCGACCTATAAAACCTATTAACAAGCACATTAGATTTAAGTTAAACTTAATATTAGAAACAAACAATGACTGAAACAGAATATAAATTGCTTAATTGGCGAGGAGACTCATTAAACGCGGAGAGAATGTGTGCTGACATACTCATCATGCAGGACTTCGAATCGGTTGACCCTCAATCACCATTGGGTGGACCTGATGAGACAAAGGATATTCTTTGTAAAAATAGTGGACGTACATATTTAGCAGCAGTATATTTTGCCCCATTACCAAAGACTTTTAGAAGTATTAAGAATAAATTTTTAGGAGATTATAAAGGAGTCAAGAAAAACAATGTTGATGGAGTCATTTTTATGACCAATCAAAAATTAACTCCTGGGAACAAAAAAGTGCTCCAATCAATAGGTGAAAAGGACAAAGTTTCTTGTATAATATATGATAATGAGGCAATAAGAGGACTTTTAGATTCTTCTTTGGGTTTACCAATACGTCTTTTGCACTTAAAAATAAAACTTAGTAAAGCAGACCAAATATCATTTTTTACAAAACAGCAAAATAAACTTCCTCAACTTTTCGAAACCTACAGTAAAGGTATTATATCTGTTTTAACTGCAAAAATTGATAAATGCTGTGATGTTAAACCAATTGAAAAAAGTAAAATAGGTGATAATTATGTATTTGCACAACAAACAATCGCTTTTATTCAGAAAACAAACGAAAAGTCCGATAAAAAAAGATTTGAATTCCCCAAAGATATAGAAGTATCTATTCAAAATTTAAGTGTAGAATCCCTAAAATATATTCATAAAGCAATAATGTTTGAAAGTGGCAGTAAAGAAATTGGTATTTTCAGAAATCATATGATTTGGATTGGCTCTCCGGATAGTCCCCCTGAAAAGGCAAGTTTTATACCACCAAAACCAGAGCTTGTTCCCAAATTAACCAATAAGCTCTTGGAGGACTGGAAAATAGATTACCCTATAATATCCATAGCTAAAAGGAAGACAACAATTATTCAAAGAATAACAAAGTTTCACAATGATTTTCTTGCTATCCACCCTTTTCTAGATGGTAATGGTAGGGTTGCCAGATTTTTATTGAATCAACAAGTAAATGAGTTATTAAAAATAAGTGAACAGATAATTATTGAAGACAAACCTTCTTACTATGAGGCTTTGAATGAAGGACAGAACAGTAACCTTAAGCCATTAGAAAAGATAATTACGATTGCAATATATGGAACGGACATTGTAGAATAGAAAATCTAAATATATACAAAACTACTTTCTAATGGGACAATAAATCATTTGTTTTTACCAGCTTTTTCCTTTAAAAATCGCTCTACCTCTCTCAAAAAATGCTCATTCGATAATCGCTTTTTGTCACGAAATCGCTTTTTGTCTTGTTCAATTTCTCGAACAAACAGAAAGACAAAAA
>NZ_JBMOGQ010000010.1:0-33246 GCF_049318325.1 Flavobacterium sp.
TGCTTCGACAGGCTCAGCATGACAAACTAAAAAGATACAACGGATAGCGGGACAAATCGTCCAAAAGAAGAAAATGGGGCGCTGCTAAAATTTAAAAAAGGATGATTATTTTTTAAGTGACTGGGCTTTCTTCTCCCAATAATCATATAGCTCATCTATATCTAAGGGATTTGCAGGTTTTTGATTAACCAACCTGCCTCTTACAAAAGCCCTGTCCAGAATGGTTTCTATTAAAAAATCTTCATTCACTTCATAAGGCGCATATTTTGTTTTGAGGTTTATATCGAATAGTCGGGCAGTGTTATTAGACCAAAATGCTTTCCAGCCGCTTTTATAATCTTTAATTAATTCAAAGGTGGTATATCCAGTTTGTCGATGGATTAGTTTTACTAGAATTTGACCTTGCTTTCTTGAGAGTTTCTTAAGTTGTCCTGTGAACTCATTCTCCATGTAATTTTCAACAATTTTGAAGTATTTCTTTTTCTCTCTATTTGTTTTCATTTTATCCATATTCTTATTCAAAACCGTCAATCGATCAGCGGCAATTTTGGCAAGTGGATATACTTTATATACTCTATTTTGAAGTAGTTGGAATTCCTTTTTTTCTGCTGCGTTCCACTTATGCCTATAGACAACCACTTCTTCAAGCGGAACTATAGTGTCGTTCGCTTCGATTATAGCATCTCTTTTTGCTAAAGAATCGTTTGTAATCTGGGCATTTGAAATAAAAGAAAAAGGGAAAAATAAAAGGAAGTAAATTAACTTTTTAATCATGTTCTTAAAACTGTTTTTTTGGTATTCGTGAATCTCCGATTTCATTGATATCATTTATTAGTGTAAAAATATGGAATATCCCTAACAACTGTAATGCCAAATTTATATTTTAGCAAAAAATATTATATGGCAACAAAATCTATTCTTACCAAATCATCACTCTCCTTTTTAGAGTCTTATTTAAACAATGCATCACCAACTGGTTATGAATCCAATGGCCAAAAACTTTGGATGGACTATTTAAAACCTTATGTAGATACATTTATAACAGACACCTACGGATCAGCAGTAGGAGTAATAAACCCAGATGCGAAATACAAAGTGGTTATAGAAGGCCATTCGGATGAAATTTCGTGGTATGTGAATTATATTACTGCCGAAGGATTAATATATGTTATAAGAAATGGCGGTTCAGATCACCAAATCGCTCCTTCTAAAAGAGTAAATATTCATACTAAAAAAGGAATTGTAAAAGGTGTTTTTGGTTGGCCGGCGATTCATACTCGAAATCGCGGGAAAGAAGAATCAGCAACCTTACACAATATATTTATAGACTGTGGCTGTTCTTCAAAAGACGAAGTAGAAAAATTAGGCGTTCATGTTGGTTGTGTAATAACATATCCTGACGAATTTATGATTTTGAATGGAAATAAATTTGTTTGCCGTGCCATCGATAATCGAATGGGTGGTTTTATGATTGCTGAAGTTGCCCGACTTTTGAAAGAAAATAAAAAGAAATTGCCATTTGGATTATATATTACTAATTCTGTTCAGGAAGAAATAGGCCTCCGTGGTGCCGAAATGATTACTAATACCATCAAACCTAATGTTGCTATAGTTACCGATGTTTGTCACGACACTACTACTCCGATGATTGAAAAGAAAATCGAAGGAGATTTACAAATGGGTAAAGGCCCTGTAATTGCTTATGCCCCAGCTGTTCATAATACTTTGAGAGATTTAATAGTAGATACGGCTGAAGCTAATAAAATTCCTTTTCAAAGACATGCTACATCAAGAGCAACAGGAACAGACACTGACGCATTTGCCTACAGCAATGGTGGCGTAGCTTCTGCTCTGATTTCTTTACCATTGCGCTATATGCATACCACCGTTGAAATGGTTCATCGTGAAGATGTAGAAAACGTAATTAAACTGATTTATGAAAGTTTGTTAAAAATAGAAAATAACGATACCTTTTCTTATTACAAATAATTTAAATCAAAAAGCATCTGCCCTGGCAGATGCTTTTTGATACTATCTTTTTGATAAAAAATTCAAAACATTCTTTTCTATTCTTTCATTGATGTTTGAGATATCGGCTTTAATGAACTTTTCTCCTAATATATTTTCATACAATTCGATATAACGTTCTGAAACCGTTTCGATATATTCATCGGTCATATTGGGTATTTGCTGTTCATCCCTTCCCTGAAAACCGTTTTCTATTAACCAACGACGAACAAATTCTTTAGATAATTGTTTTTGCTCTTCTCCTTTATCTTGTCTAACTTGATAACCGTCAGCATAAAAATAGCGAGATGAATCTGGCGTATGGATTTCATCTATTAATACAATTTTACCGTCTTTGGTTTTACCAAATTCATATTTAGTATCCACTAAAATCAAGCCCCGGCTTGCTGCGATTTCAGTTCCGCGTTGGTATAAAGCACGAGTGTATTTCTCTAAAATCAAATAATCTTCTTCTGAAACGATTCCCTTGACTAAAATTGCTTCTCTAGAAATGTCTTCATCATGTGAACCATTATCCGCTTTGGTTGTTGGCGTAATAATTGGCATTGGAAATTGGTCATTCTCTTTTAAACCTTCTGCCATAGTTACACCACAAATTGTTCTTTTTCCTAAAGCATACTCACGTGCAGCATGACCAGATAGATAACCACGAATTACCATTTCTACTTTAAAAGGTTCACAAAGATGTCCAACAGCAACGTTTGGATCAGGAGTTTCAATAAGCCAATTCGGAACAATATCTTGAGTCAAATGCATAAACTTGGTGGCGATTTGATTTAGGATTTGTCCTTTATAAGGAATTCCTTTGGGCATTACAACATCAAAGGCAGATAATCTATCAGTTGCAATCATCACCAACAATTCGTCGTTGATGTTATAGACTTCTCGGACTTTCCCTCGATATACAGATTTTTGTACGGGAAACTGGAAATGGGTTGTAGTTATAGTATTCATTATGTTGTGTGTTGTGTGTTGCCTGTCTAACGACAGTTAGATGGATGCAAAAATAGGAATTTGTGATTTATGATTTGTTGTTTTAGATTACTTTTTAAAACAAAAAAATAACCCTATCAATTTTAATTTGATAGGGTTGATAAACTTCCATCGTGAGAATAACAAACTAATCGTTATTCTCAATACTCTTGTAGGCATCGATTACTTTTTTCACTAATCTGTGACGAACAATGTCTTTATCATCAAGATAGATGA
This sequence comes from Flavobacterium sp., assembly GCF_049318325.1. Classification (GTDB taxonomy): domain Bacteria; phylum Bacteroidota; class Bacteroidia; order Flavobacteriales; family Flavobacteriaceae; genus Flavobacterium. The sequence goes on from NZ_JBMOGQ010000010.1 coordinate 3,238, forward strand.
TCCCGATACCTTCTATGTCCTTTAAAACCAACAAAGCTTCTTTCAATCCCGAAATAGTTCGTCGGGGTAAATCGACTTGTCCAGGATCTCCAGTAATGATAAACTTAGCATTCTTACCCATACGCGTTAAGAACATTTTCATTTGTGAATGCGTTGTATTTTGAGCTTCATCCAAAATAACAAAAGCATTATCCAATGTTCTTCCTCGCATGAAAGCCAAAGGTGCAATTTGTATAATTCCTTTCAAAATGTAGTCGTCTAAAGTTTGTGGCGGCAACATATCGCGTAATGCATCATATAAAGGCTGCATGTAGGGATCTAGTTTTTCTTTCATATCTCCAGGCAAGAAACCAAGATTTTCACCAGCTTCGACAGCAGGACGCGTTAAAATAATTCTTTTTACTTGTTTTTCTTTTAGCGCTTTTACGGCCAAAGCCACACCTGTGTATGTTTTTCCAGTTCCAGCAGGTCCAACAGCAAAAACCATATCATTCTTAGTAACATAATCCACCAACTTTTGTTGATTAGGTGTCATTGCCTTAATCAGCTTTCCTCCTATTCCGTGGACCAAGATTTTATCACTGTCAGGCATACGTTGTTCTTCATGTGAATTACTTTGTATGACTCTATCTATAACATTATCATCAATATTATTATAACGTGTAAAATGCAACATCAGGCGATTGAAACGATTTTCGAACTCATCGAGTTCTTCTTTTTCTCCAAATGCTTTGATGGTTGTACCACGAGCGACAATTTTGAGTTTTGGATAATACCTTTTGATAGTTTCAAGATGAGTATCTTGAGCGCCCCAAAATTCTTTTGGTGCGATGTCGTGTAATTCGATGATACGTTCGTTCAAAAGCGGTTGTATTAAATTAAAATAATTCGCTATATATTATTAGCTTTGTATCCAAATTTAATTAAATAAAACAATAGGTTTCATTATTTTTGGAACCAATTTCAACCAAGTTATAAACAATTTATGTCAATAATCACCTTAACAACCGATTACGGATTAAAAGACCACTTTGTCGGTGCTTTAAAAGGTAAGTTGTTAAGCGAATTTCGCGAAGCTACTATTATTGATATTTCCCACAATATTGACGCCTTTAATGTAGCAGAAGCTGCTTATATAATTGGCGCATCTTATAGTAGTTTTCCAAAAGGAACTGTACATTTAATTGGAGTTGATATTGAATTAAATAACGAAAATCAGCATATTGCCATGCAATGGAATGACCATTACTTTATTTGTGCTGACAATGGGATTTTGAGTATGTTGACGCAAAAGATTGTACCTCAGAAGTTGGTAGCCATTACTATACACGATCGTTTACCTAACGATGCCACCGATATGGATGTGTTTGTAAAAGTGTCCTGTCATTTAGCTAAAGGCGGTTTACTAAATGTTATTGGCAAAGAAATTAAAACCATCAAAGAAGTTACCGAATTACAGGCAGTTGTAAATGAAAATCAAATTAAAGGCTATGTGACTTATATTGATCATTTTGGTAATGTTGTAACTAATATTTCTAAAAAAATGTTTTTAGAAACAGCTAAAAGCAGACCTTACGAACTAAAATTTAAACGCCAGATTATCAAAACCATTCTCCCTAAATATTCTGATATTGGTATTTCAGAAAAATACCCATTGAAATATTATGAAGGTCAAAAGTTGGCAATTTTTAACGAAGCCGGTTTTCTGGAAATTGCAATTTTTAGAAGTAATCCTGATACGGTTGGTTCAGCTACAAGTTTATTAGGATTGAGTTATAGAGATGTGGTTACGATTGAGTTTGGGAATTAAGTGTTTAGGGAAAAGTTAAAAGGTATAATATGTTCATCAGAATAGTAAAAATGAGTTTTCACGAAGAAAATATTCCAAAGTTTTTGGCCAATTTTGATTTGATGAAAAACAAAATACGTGGAGCAGCAGGTAATCGCTTTTTGGAATTGTATCAGGATAAAAATAATCCATGTATATTTTTCACTTATAGCTTTTGGGATACCGAAGATGATTTGGAAAACTATCGGCGTTCAGAATTGTTTTATGACGTTTGGACATTCACCAAAAAACTATTCAACGAAAAACCGGAAGCTTGGAGTGTAGATAAATTAGTAAGTTTAAAATAGTTGTAGTTTATTAGTTCTAAGCTGTAAGTTATTACTTTTACCAACCATGAACCTATAACTTACAAAATACAACAAAAAATATGAAAGCAATAGCGTTACGCGAAATAAAATCCTTCTTTGGTTCCCCAATTGGTTACCTTGTGATTGGATTGTTTCTATTACTCAATGGCTTGTTCCTTTGGGTTTTTGATGGCAAATACAATATACTGCAAAGTGGTTTTGCCGATTTGAGTCCGTTTTTCACATTGGCTCCATGGATTTTCATTTTCCTGATTCCGGCCGTGACCATGCGCAGTTTTTCGGATGAGAAAAAACAAGGTACCATTGAATTGTTATTGACCAAACCTTTGTCGCTTTGGCAAATTGTAAAAGGCAAATTTCTAGGTTCATTTCTACTAATTGTAATTGCATTAATTCCAACCTTAATTTACGTTTATGTGATCAATAGTTTAGGCATGCCCGCGGGTAATATCGATATAGGAAGAACAATGGGTTCTTATTTTGGTTTATTATTCTTAGTCGCAGCGTATACTTCTATCGGAATTTTCACCTCTACGCTTTCTGAAAATCAGATTGTAGCTTTTTTACTTTCGGTGTTTTTATCTTTCTTATTTTACTTTGGATTTGAAGGCATTTCAACTTACACCAAAGGTTTTGAAGATGCCGTTTCACAAATAGGTATGGATTATCATTTCAAAAGTATGTCGCGAGGTGTTTTGGACACAAGAGATATTTTATATTTTGCAAGTGTGGCATTTTTGTTTTTATCAATTACTGTTTTTAAACTTAAATCTTTGAAATCGTAATGAAAACAGCAAACAATAACATTAAAAAAGTAGCGCTCACTATAGGTTTCATAGCGATTTTGAATTTGGCTAGTCATTTTCTTTACAAACGTTTCGACCTAACTGCAGACAAACGTTATACGCTTTCGCAGACTTCTTTAAACATTGTCGCTGACATCAAAGAACCATTATATATAGATGTTTTTCTAGAAGGTGATTTTCCGGGAGAATTCAAAAAATTACAAACCGAAACCCAACAATTACTCGAAGAGTTTAAGTCTCAAAACTCTAATGTTATCTTCCAATTTGTTAATCCGTTGGAAAAAGAAGAAGAGAGAGATAGCATAATGCAATCTTTCATACAACGTGGATTGACTCCGGTAAATGTTACCGTAAACGACAAAGGGCAGCAAACCCAGGAAGTCGTATTTCCATGGGCAATTGCAACCTGCGGCAATCGTTCGGTAAAAGTGCCTTTATTAAAAAACATGATGGGAGCTTCAACAGCCGAAAAAGTGGTGAGTTCGGTTCAGCATTTAGAATATGCTTTTGCTAATGCCATCAACACGGTTTCAAAAGATAAGCAGAAAAAAGTGGTGATAATTAATGGCAATGGTGAACTTGAAGACCGATACATTGCAGATTTTATTAAAACAGTTAGAGACAATTATTTTATTGCACCATTTACATTAGATTCTGTTGCTAAAACTCCGGTTCAGACTTTAGAACACCTAAAAAAATATGATTTAGCGATCATTGCCAAACCAACGGAAGCGTTTTCAGACGAAGAAAAACAAGTATTAGATCAATACGTAATCAACGGCGGAAAAACGATTTGGTTGGTTGATCAAGTCAACATGGAAATAGACAGCCTGTATAATGAAACAGGAACAAATCTGGCATTCCCAAGAGATTTGAATTTGAATGATATGTTTTTTAAATATGGTATCAGAATTCGACCTGATTTGATAAAAGACTTAGTAGCAACACCAATTATATTAGAAACTGGCGAACCTGGAAGCGGTACTCAAAAAGTGCAATTGCCTTGGTACCTTTCACCTATGATTTATCCTTCGCAAGATGCAAATAATCCAATTGTAACTAATTTGGACGGAATCAAGTTTCAATTTTGCAGCCCGATTGAACCATTAAAAAACAACATCAATAAAACCATTTTACTCCAATCGTCTCAATATTCAAAACTAATTGGTGCTCCGTTTGAAGTAAGTTTGAGAATGGCATCAGAAGAATTGGGACCAAAAGATTTTACTGGTTCAGGGAATTATCCTGTAGCCGTTCTTCTCGAAGGAAAGTTTCATTCGGTATACGAAAATAGGGTTTTACCATTTAAAGATTCTAGTTTCAAAAATATTGGAAAAGAAAACAAAATGATTGTAATTTCTGATGGTGATGTGATTAAAAATCAATTGGACAAAGATGGAAGAGAAGTTGAATTAGGTTTGGATCAACGAACCGGAATTCTTTATGCCAACAAAGATTTTATGATGAATTGCGTCAATTATTTACTGGACGACAACGGACTTATTAACATTAGAAGTAAGGAAGTGAATTTACCTATTTTGGATAAAGAAAAAGTATATGAATCCTATACACAATCGCAAGTCATAACTGTAGCAGTACCAATCTTTATTCTCTTATTGTTTGGTATTGCATTCACCTTTTTGCGCAAGCGAAATTATAGCAAGTAATGTTAATAAAAAACTTTTTGAAATCTATTAGTTTAAGATATATTTGTAAAAATTAAATAAAAAATTCAGATGAAATTTATAGTATCGAGTTCATACTTATTAAAACAACTACAAGTATTAGGTAGTGTTATCAATAGCAGTAACACCTTGCCTATTTTAGATAATTTTCTTTTTGAATTAGACCATAAAAATCTAAGCGTTTCAGCTTCTGATTTGGAGACAACCATGTCGGCTACTTTAGAAATTGATTCCACAAGCAAAGGAAGCGTTGCTGTTCCGGCGAAATTATTATTAGACATTTTAAAAACATTTCCTGAACAACCCTTAACTTTCACTGTAGAAGAAAACAGCACTATAGAAATCAGCTCCAATTCAGGAAAATATGCTATTGCGTATGCACCAGGAGAAGAATTTCCAAAATCAGTAAGTTTAGATAACCCATCTTCAACAGTTGTTCCTTCAGAAGTTTTAGCAACAGCTATAAGTAAAACTATTTTTGCTGCCGGAAATGATGATTTACGTCCGGTAATGAGCGGAGTGTTTTTTCAATTCTCTCCAGAAGGGTTGATTTTTGTGGCTACTGACGCTCATAAATTAGTAAAATATGCTCGTACCGATGTGAAAGCTTCGCAAGTAGCAGACTTCATTATGCCAAAGAAACCTTTGAATATTTTAAAAAGTATTTTAGGAACTTCTGATGCAGATGTGACAATTGAATACAATGATTCGAATGCTACTTTCTCTTTTGATAGTTATATTTTGACTTGTCGTTTGATAGATGGAAAATATCCAAACTATGAAGCGGTAATTCCAAAAGAAAATCCAAATAAATTAATGATCAACAGAGTTTTACTATTGAATTCTGTTCGTCGTGTTGCGATTTTTTCTAACAAAACTACACACCAGATTCGCTTGAAAATTGCTGGCGCCGAATTAAATATTTCTGCCGAAGATATTGACTACTCAAACAAAGCAGAAGAAAGATTGACTTGCGATTACCAAGGTGATGATATGCAAATTGGATTTAATTCCCGTTTCTTATCTGAAATGTTGACTAATCTAACTTCTGACGAAATCATGTTAGAAATGTCAATGCCAAATCGTGCCGGAATTTTAACACCTATAGATGGCTTAGATGAAGGCGAAACCGTTACCATGCTCGTAATGCCGGTAATGTTAAATAGCTAAATATAAACTAATCTTTATACTGAGAAACCGTCCGATTGAAAAATTAGGACGGTTTTTTTATTTATAAAGTTTTACCTTTGCTCAAATTCAAAAAATGATTTCACAAGAAACTATTGTTGCTTTAGCATCGCCTTCGGGTGCTGGTGCCATTGCTGTTATCCGAATTTCGGGTACGGAAGCTTTGACTATTGCTGAGCAAGTATTTCAATCGGTATCTGGGAAATCATTATCCGAACAAAAAACGCACACTATTCATCTTGGCCATATTGTGGATGAAGGGAAAATTCTTGACCAGGTTTTGCTCTCTATTTTTAAAAACCCACATTCTTATACCGGCGAAGACGTTGTTGAAATATCTTGTCACGGCTCAACTTATATTCAGCAACAAATTATTCAATTGCTATTGCGAAAAGGCTGTCGAATGGCGCAAGCAGGAGAATTTACGTTACGGGCTTTTTTAAACGGAAAACTGGACTTGTCACAAGCGGAAGCGGTTGCCGATTTGATTTCGTCAGATAATGAAGCTAGTCACCAAATTGCGATGCAACAAATGCGTGGTGGATTCTCTAATGAAATAGCCAAACTAAGAGAAGAACTTTTAAATTTTGCTTCATTAATCGAACTCGAATTAGACTTTGCCGAAGAAGATGTAGAGTTTGCCGACAGAACTCAGTTTAGCGAATTATTAACTCGAATTGAATTTGTGTTGAAGCGTTTAATCGATTCATTTGCTGTTGGAAATGTAATTAAAAACGGTATTCCGGTGGCGATTGTTGGCGAGCCTAATGTTGGAAAATCTACCTTATTAAATGCTTTATTGAATGAGGAAAGAGCCATAGTTTCTGAAATTGCCGGCACGACTCGCGATACGATTGAAGACGAATTAGTTATTGGTGGCATCGGATTTCGATTTATTGACACGGCAGGAATACGGGAAACTAAGGATGTGGTGGAAAGCATTGGAATCAAAAAGACTTTTGAAAAGATAGAACAGGCTCAGGTTGTTCTTTTTTTAATTGATAGTTTACAATTGATAATTGATAATGAGGAGACTTTAAAAATTGAAATTGAGAAGATAAGAAATAAATTTCCCAAAAAAGCTTTGATTGTTGTTGTCAATAAAGTTGATTCGTTAAATCAGACACAAAAAGAAGTATTATTCACTAAATTATCAATTATCAATTATCAATTATCAATTGAAATTTCCGCCAAAAACAATATAGGAATTGACGAACTTAAAAACCAACTTTTATCTTTTGTTAACACCGGTGCTTTGCGCAATAACGAAACGATAGTAACCAACACCCGTCATTACGATTCGCTGCTAAAAGCTTTGGAAGAAATTCAAAAAGTAAAATTTGGTTTGCATTCTAACTTGTCTTCTGATTTAATGGCAATTGATATCAAACAAGCGTTGTATTACTTTGGTGAAATAACCGGTGAAGTTACTAATGATGAACTTTTAGGGAATATTTTTGCGAATTTCTGTATAGGGAAGTAATTTCATTTGGCTTACTGATGGAATTGTATTATACTTTGATATAGATTTTGGGTTTACGAATGTTGATTATATAATTAAACAAAAGAAAAACCAATGACGGAACTCCTTTTTTTTTGCATAAATGCATTTTTTTAAACCAAATTAGACAAAGCTGACTCTGTCAATTCTCTTTTTAATTTTGTGATCGAAGAAACAGAAACATCCTCTAATTCGTATCTACTGCCATTAATATCGATTGCTTTCAATTTTTCTTTGAATACCAAGGAACAAATATTTTTAGTTTGTTTTTCATCAACAATAATAAGAAATGAATTTTTCAAATCTCTATAACTTATTCTGTCCAAATCAACTGCTTTAATTTTTGAAGACATCGCAAGAATGGTTTTGATTACATTGTATGCCTTTATTTCTTCAACGGTTGTGATTATTCCACTGTTCGAATCGGAAATTTCTTTTTGTACGATTCTGTCTAATGCTGTCTTAATCGAAATAGAATTAATCGAATCTTTAATTTGTTTCAATGCTTTCTCAGTTGACCTTAAACCGCCCATATTTTTAAATATTAATTTGACTAAGTCATCTGTATCAACTAATGTTTTAAATAAAGCATTGTCAAAATTATCTAAAAAATATACATCCTCTGCTTCTTGAAGAATATCATTGATTTCTATTGTTTGTCTATTGAATAAAGCTAATATTTCTAATTGAACCATATCATAATTGGTCAAATCAAAAGTGAAAAATGGTTTTGTATTCAATCCTTTTTTTTCACGAGCATTAACAGTATAGAAATTATAAATAACACCATTGGTTAATATTCCAATTTTAGCAGTTGGAGTATACAAACAATATTCGTTTAGTTGTCTAAAATGATTGTCATTTAACTTTGCAGTTACGCTTTTACACTCAATTAGCATCAAAGGATCTTTCTTTCCTAATGTTATAGCAACATCTACTTTACGACCCTTTTTATCGCCCATATCTGCAATATGTTCGTTATTATAGTCAATTAACTTAACATAATTTAGTATATTTAAAAATGGATGTATCAAATTATCTCTTGTTTGATACTCATCCTTACTTGAATTTATTGCTAAATTAAAATCCCAATTATCAAAAGATTTTTTGAGTTGGTTTGTTATCTGTTTTAGTTTTTTACTGTCCATAGATTTAGTGAAATGTTTCTAAATTCAAAAGTAGTATTTTTTTTAATATAAATTTTTACCGCCTTTATTTTTAATTTATTTTCTTACATTTAATTTCTATATAAAAATTTAGTTATGAAAAAAATACGGGTTTAGGAAAGTGGACAGGAATATTAGTAAAGCAATAAAAAGGAGACAAACAATTTCTTATTTTCAATACTGAAAACAAATTCAATTTTTTAGCTCAAAAATGAATTTAATGACAAGTATTGTATCTTATTTGTACCTCAAAAACTTAAAGCACTTAATTAATTGGTAAAGTTTTTTTCTGAAATTAAAACCTGAAAATAATACTTCAATCTCCTCGAATAAAAGCAATATTTTGATTTTTAAAATATTATTTTAATTATACTCCACTATTTACTGATTACAATCACTCAAACACATGACCGTTGTCATTATTGTTTTGAAAAAACCGTTTTACCTTTGGGTAAGATTTAAGTTCATAGATATACCAGAATATAAAAGAATTGATGCTTGCCATAGGCAATTGTACAACTAAAATTCCAAAAGGAAAATTAGAAAGTTAATGCTGAGAATGAAGTATAGTTTTATGAGTGGAAATGTTGGTGTTTCGTAAGGAGCATAAACCCTAACACTTTGAGATGAATTATAGTTTTAAACAAGCGTCATACAGAGGTCTCGGTTAATAGCCGGGACCTTTGTTTCAAAAATTCTAAATTAGTACTGGAAGTGATTACAATCACTCAAACACATGACCGTTGTCATTATTGTTTTGAAAAAACCGTTTTACCTTTGGGTAAGATTTAAGTTCATAGATATACCAGAATATAAAAGAATTGATGCTTGCCATAGGCAATTGTACAACTAAAATTCCAAAAGGAAAATTAGAAAGTTAATGCTGAGAATGAAGTATAGTTTTATGAGTGGAAATGTTGGTGTTTCGTAAGGAGCATAAACCCTAACACTTTGAGATGAATTATAGTTTTAAACAAGCGTCATACAGAGGTCTCGGTTAATAGCCGGGACCTTTGTTTTTATATGCAATTTCTTTTAGTATAACCTTAACTAATAAAGTTATACAATCAAAGATTAACATGCTTTGCTTATCCATGCAGGGTTTGGAACCGAACTGCAGCAGACTCAATAAAAAATAATAGTCGATAAAAAATTTTCTAACTGACCAAGATCATGTTCCATTGTGATAAATATCACATTCTAAAGATTTCATTTTAAAGAACTTTGAGATGATAATAATTTACATCTAAAAAAACAAACCAAGATGAATACGGATGAAATTTTACAAAAAAATGTGCAAGATGCTCTCAAATGGAAACCTCAGTTACAGGCTGCTGAAATTGGTGTTATTGCAAAAAATGGGATAGTAACTTTAACCGGAACAGTAGACAATCATTATAAAAAAAGCGAAGTCGAAAATGCCATCAAAAAAGTAAGTGGTGTTAAAGCAATAGTTGAAAAAATTCAGATAAAGACAGCCGATTCAAAAGATATTACAGACAACATAATTGCAGAAAGAATTTTGAATGTTTTTAAATCTGACTTTTCAATTCCTCATGAAAAAATAAAATTAAAAGTAGAAAAAGGATGGGTGACATTAGATGGAAATGTAACCTGGAAATATCAAAAAGAAGCTAGTAAAAGTGCAGTTACTGCTCTTATGGGAGTTAGAGGCGTAACCAATAACATCAAAACTCGCTCAGAACGAATCGATAATGTTAAATATAAAAAAAAATAAAAAAGGAAACAGAAAAAGTAATAATAACCAACTTACTATTTAAGAATGATGAGCTTACGATTAAAAAAGGTTTATTAAAGTTGAATGGTGTTATAGAAGTAATTATTGAACCCGAAAATAATGAGGTTGAAGTAACTTTTGAGCATATTGATAGAGAAAAAATAATTAATCGCCTCTATGCGCTGGGTTATTTTGAAGATTATACAGAAAATCGTTTGTTATTTCAAATAACTAGTTCCCCCATTGCTTTACCTCTAAGATGGAATTAGTTATAAGTGTATTAATATAAAAAACTAGAGATGAATAAAGTATTAGTAACCTTAGATTTTTCGGCAAACTCGAGAAAAACCATTCGTTTTGCCATTCAACTGGCATCAAAGTCTAAAGCTGAAATAGTATTTTTTCATATGATAAATCTAATTCAACCTACTTCAGATGCTGTTTGGGATTATATGTATTACGCTAAATTTCAAGATGAAGCATTAGAACAAAGTAAAAAACATTTGGCAAAATTAATAAAAGAGGTTTACAACAATAAATTACCTGCAGGAGTTAAATATTCTTGTATTTGTCAGTCAGGAAATGATGTGGGAAACCAAATTATTTCCTATGCCCAAAAAAACAAAGTTGATTTTATTTTTGTTGGAGCACGAGGAACTGGCATTGTAGCAAAACTTTTTGGAAATGTTGCCACATATTTGATCACTAAATCCCCTATTCCTGTATTTGTAATTCCTAAAAATTATCGACTAAAACCACTTACTGATTTATGTTATGCATCAGATATGGAAAATCCGGAAACCGAAATAAAAAAGGTATTAGAGTTGGCTACATCTTTAAGAGCTAGATTAAAAGTCCTCCATTTTGATTATGAAATTGGACTAAAAGAAAACCAAGATAAGTTAACCCAGATAGCACAAAAATTTGAAAACAAAAATGTAAAATTTCAATATAAAAAATTAAATGCTCTCTATCCTTTAAATGATCATTTGAGAAAAGCAATAACATTAATTAAACCATCACTGGTGGTACTTTTTACAAAACAAAATCGAAATTGGTTTGAGCGGTTATTTCTATCCAGCGAGTCAGCTGAACTTTCATTTACGGCAAAAGTGCCGCTTTTAGTGTATCGTAAAACAAGTTTATAAACATAAAATTAATTAATCATGAATTCAACAAAAAAAATCGGCATTTGGATGGATTATTCCAAAGCACATATCATGGAGCTTTCTGAAAGACCACATGAAATAGCAATTATAGAATCAAAATTTGAAACAAAACTCCATTCAAAAGAAAAAGGAAAAGGAGAAAAATACCTACATTTTCTTGCCAATCAATGTAAAGAAGACTTACTTTAATGAAATAGCCAACATAATTTTAAACTATAAAAAAGTGTTACTATTTGGTCCAACCAATGTCAAGGTAGAACTTTTTAATATGTTATCTGAGGATCAACGCTTTTTTAAAATCAAAACCTATTTAAAGGAATCAGGAAGATTAACGCTTAATCAAAGAAATAGGTTTATACGTCAACATTTTACGAGTCCAGTATATAAATAGAGTGCTTCACTAGTCATTTTCTGAAAGATATCTGGGTAAGGTAAGTGTAATCAAGGTTCCTTTATTCGGCCTACTGCTTAAACTTATCGTCCCACTTAGCATGTTAATATAATTTTTAACTATAACTAGTCCAAGACCGGTACCTTGAATATTTTTTGCATTACTGGCCCGATAAAACTCGGTAAACAATTTCTTTTGATCGCTAAGCGATATGCCTATTCCATGGTCTTGTATAATTAAACTAATCGAAGTTTCAGTTACTTCTGTAGTTATTTTAATTTTTTTACCCTGTTCAGAAAATTTACTGGCATTAGACAAGAGATTCAAGAGTATATTTTTTAATATTTTAGGCGACTGGCTAACATTGGATTCTCCTATGTGAGTATATTGAATTCTTTGATTATTCGATTTGGTAATTTCATCTACTTCGCTGATGGTTTGAGTCATAAACTCAGGCAGATTAAATTCAGTCAATTCAAAATCAACAAAGCCTTTCCGCAGTTTTTCTAAAGTTAAAAAGTCATTTAATATTGCATTTAAGTGAATTACTGATGAAGAAATTCTATCAATATGCTTTGTTATTGATTCCTGCGGAATATTTTCGGTATACTTTTTCAACAAGGAGGCACTGGATAAAATAGTACCTAAAGGAGTCCTAAATTCATGAGAAGCAATTCCTAAGAAATTAGATTTCATTTCATTCAATTCCTTTTCCCTAGCGAGTGATTCGCTGAGTTCAATTGTTCGTTGGTTTACTTTGGCCTCTAACTCTTCCTGAAAGCTAACCTGACTGGTAATATCAGTAATAATTATTTGTACAAAACATTTATCAGTACTTAATTTTGATGCCAACTTAGCTTGAAAAGGCGTGCCATCAAGTCTTTTCATTCTAACTAAATCCAATTTTACTTTACCAGTTTCCATAATTGCCTTGCCTAATTTGGTATAATCTACTGGATTCTCAAAATGGTTTGCCCAATCAAAATTATTTATAAAATCATCTTTTGATTTGTAGCCAAATAGCTTAACTCCATTATCATTTACAGCATTAGTTTTTCTGGTTGCCGAATCATTAATCAACATAGGAACTAATGAATTTTCAAATAAGCCTAAATACTTTTCTTTATTAGCTTTTAGTTCTTCAATAGTTTGTTTGCGCAAGGTAATATCCGATCGTATAGCAAGATATTTATAAGGCTTGCCTTTTTCATTTAGAAATGGTACAATGGTGGTATCTACCCAATAGAAAGTGCCATCTTTTGCCCTATTTTTGATTTCTCCTTTCCAAATATTCCCGCGGACAATAGTTTGCCAAAGATTTTTGAAAAATGCTTTAGGATGATACCCCGAATTGATAATATGATGATTCTGTCCGATTAATTCATTTTTACTGTATTTAGAAATAGTGCAGAAATTATCATTGGCATATTGAATAATTCCCTTTTCATCGGTTATAGCTACTATATCAGAGGCATCTAAAGCCAATTTATAATCAGAAATATCTTTTGTAAGATTTTCTAATTCTATATTTTGCTTTATTATTCTCTGATGAAGTTTTTCATTAATTGACTTTGATTTCTTTTGTCGATTTAATAGGGTAGATTCTAAAGAATGAATCAAATCCGGTAGTGTGTTTGAAATATTTTCCTCTGAAACATATATTTTTTCGAGTTTGACAAATTGAGTTAAATCCTTTACAATATGAACAATATATTGGACTTGATTATCTTTAGTTAGAATTGGCTTATTAATTGTATTCCAGTATTTTTCTTCAAAAACACCAGCTAAATTTTTTATTTCCATTCGTAACATAGGCATTTGATGTGGTTTTTTGTTTTTCAGCACATACTCCAATGACGCTTTGGTTTCCGCCATAGCAGTTGTATTTTTAGTGTCCTGAAAAACATCAAAAAAATACTTTCCTAATAAATCTTCCCTTTTTGTATTCGTTGCCTCAACATAAGCATCACTAATTGCCAGGATGGTAAAGCTTGGATTTAAAACCAAGATTAATCCGTGTGTTTCTTCAAATAGTGCTTTAAAATTAATTTCCTCGTGTAGATTCATTTGTATAGTACTTATAAGTCTTTATTAAAAGTACAGAAAATAGTTATATCTTACTTTAATTTATTTATTTTATTAATGCGGGATAGTAATAATATGACTACAAACTAAAAGAGCTATTTTATTTAACTTAAATCATTAGTTGTATTAAAATAAAACATTGCTTAATTATTTTAACGTATCATAAAATATATAACTGTACTGATTAATGCTGCAAAAAGCACCATACTGAAATGAAAATGCTCCAAAAAGTTAGTAACTATTTGGAGCATTTTCAAAGTCCCGCCTTTTTTATAAAACATATTCGTATTTGTAATCTACAACCAGGTTGTTTTCAACAAATAAAACTCCAGGAGTCTTCCATGCAATTCTGCCGGCTTCTTCTTTTTGATACATTGAAGTGACTTTTCCAGTCAGTATGACTTTGTTTCCATCAACAGTTACATGAACATCATCAGCATTAATAGACCAATGGCGTCGGAAAGCATTTTCAATTACCCTTTTTTCAAGTTCACTTTTACGCAAAGCTTTTATACTAATATGATTTAATACCCCCTTAACACCCGGGATATTTTCAATAGCACGCTTAGCAGCTTCTTTCTGATAATTCCAAGTTACATCTCCATTAAGTGTTACCCAGGAATCATCTACTTCTACCTGTATTTTTTCATCAGGTACATCCCAATGGTTACGCAACGATTTTATTACCTCAGTTGCAATTTCATCGTCAGTCTTTATACCCGAATTGGGGTATTTAACATCAATTTTTTCGACTACTGCTCTAACACCAGCTACATCTTTCGTAGCAGATTCGGCAGCTAGCTTTTTGCTGTAGTTATCAACGGTTCCTGTTAAGGTAACAATCCCGTCGTGTACGATTACTCCAATCTCAGCAGCATGAAGTTGTGGTTCCCATTTAATAGAGTCCATCACATCTTTTTGTAGTTGTTCATTACTTTTCATTTTATTAAATTTTAATTGTTATTTAAAGGCTAAAAGAATATCTAATAGCTGTTTTACAAGTCAATATAAATTTACCGTGGTTTAATAAAAGAGATTATGTCTAAAATCAATAAAAAAAATGATTTTGAACATTAGAAAAACTAACTAGCTTTATTTTTATAATAAAAATACTAATTATTGCCATTTTTAATTATTATTTTTCTTACCTTAGTTAAGGCCTTTTTTATCTATCCAAGATAATAGCAAGACTTCTTCCTGATTTTTGAGTAAATATTAATTTAATACTTCTTTTTATGAATAAAGTACTTATTATAGAAGATAATTTTGAAATGAGAGATAATATTTTCGAAATCTTGAAATTAGCCAATTATGAAGTTTACACGGCAACTAATGGCAAAATAGGAGTTGAATTAGCTTTAAAACATTTACCGGATTTAATTCTTTGTGATATAATGATGGATGGATTAGATGGTTATGGAGTACTCTTCATGTTAAACAAACATCCCGAAACGAGTACAATTCCTTTTATATTTATTACAGCGAAAACACAAAAACAGGACTTGCGTAAAGGCATGGAATTAGGAGCCGATGATTATCTTATGAAACCTTTTGATGATGTAGAACTTTTGAATGCTGTTGAAACTCGACTAAAGAAAAAAAAAATACAAAAAGATTTCTACAGTAAATCAATAAAGAAAATGCAACAATTGGGTTCTGCAAAAGAAGGACTAACAGAAATAACAAAAATGATAGAAGACCGAAAAATAAAAACGGTTAGAAAGAAGCAAGCACTTTATTATCAAGGCGATAAAGTAACTGGGATTTATTTAATCCATAAAGGAAAAATTAAAACAACTAAAAT
Organism: Flavobacterium sp.; assembly: GCF_049318325.1. Lineage (GTDB taxonomy): Bacteria > Bacteroidota > Bacteroidia > Flavobacteriales > Flavobacteriaceae > Flavobacterium. The sequence goes on from NZ_JBMOGQ010000010.1 coordinate 18,928, forward strand.
TGCAGAAGATGGTCGCGAGCTAACTACAGGCATCTATGATATCGATCAATTTGTTAGTGTAAATGTTTTATTTTCAAATGAAAGCTATATCGACAATGCTATAGCACTAGAAGAATGTTCACTAAGCTTTTTTCCTATACAGGAAATCGAAAAATTAATAAGTCAATACCCCGATGTTGCAAGGAACTTTATTAAAATACTTGCTAATGAGGTTTGTCATATTGAAGAACAGTTACTCCAAATGGCATATTCTTCAGTTCGTAAAAGAGTAGCTGAATCTTTACTTAGTTATCATAAAATGCATTGCCATAATGGTGAAAATATTAAACTCACTCGATACGAAATAGCTAATTTATCAGGCACAGCACCGGAAACAGTGAGTCGGACCTTAACCGATTTTGAAAACGAAAAACTTATCGAAAAAAATCATAATGAACTAATACTGCTCAATCAAAAAAAACTCAGTACCCTCAGAAATTAAAGCTTACTTTTTATTTTCTTTCACAATTTAAAATTATGATTTAAATCATTCATTGCATTGATTTGAATCATTTTTAATACTATATCAGCATCATAGATTTGTCATATTAAATTATTGTTTAATTATAAATCAAAAAATTATGACACTTGTAGCAACAAAAAAAAGAAACGGAAGATTAACCCCTAAATTTATGGATGATTTCTTCAACAATGACCGATTTTTATTGGATTTTAACAACTCCTTTTTGGATGCAAATTTCCAAAATATTTTGCCAGAAGCCAATATAGTCGAAAACAAAAAAGAGTATCAAATCGAGTTAGCAGCTCCAGGACTCGATAAAAAAGATTTTAACATCGAGATGAAAAACGGCATGTTAACAGTTAGTGCTGAAAAAGAAGAGGAAACAAAAAGTGAAGACAAAAACTACCTTTCAAAAGAGTTTTCATACAGTTCGCTTTACCGTTCATTTGTATTACCCGACAATTTACTTACTGATAAAATTGATGCTAAGTATGAGAATGGTGTGTTGAAATTGAAGCTACCAAAAAGCGAAGTCAGCATTGCAGAACCTATTAAACATATTAAAGTTAATTAGTTTAAGGTTTCCTTCAAAAAAATCCCTGCAAGCAGGGATTTTTTATATTCAAACCATTCACAAAGTTGTAAATTACTATTCTATAATTAACTTCTTTGTCACAACTTTAGAGTCAACTTTTATTTTTGCCAAATAAATCCCCGATGTTAAGTCGAAATGTAAAGTGGCTTCTCCATTAAAATTTTGCTCAAAAACTTTTTTCCCCAATATAGAAAATACTTCAATTTTGGCATCAGAAGAAATACCAAAAATGCTGATATAATTTTTCGCAGGGTTTGGATACAATACCACTTTAGTAGAATCAAAAGAATTTGTTGATAAAGGCGCGAACCAAGGCTGACCAAAATTCGCTCCAAAAACATAGTCCGCTAAAGTTGGATAATCTATAAACGGATTTCTATTCATTTGCCAGGTATAGATATAGTTGTTTCTGTTCATTTCAAAATCATCTCTTGGATCGGTTTGATTCCATGTTAATAACGTAGCTAAATCACCTATTTGACCAACCGTACTATTTGCTGGATTACCATTAACAACACTTAATATATTGTAACGACAAGCTGAATAAAACAATGCTCTCGCTACGTCACCACGCCAACTTCCTTGAGTTCCTGATGGTCCAAGGTATTCACCATAATCTTTATTTCCGCGCGAACTGTTTTCCGGACCATCTTCTGCACGAATATGGTGTGCATCGGCATGACCAGCCATAATATCATTTGCGTTTGTTGTCGCCCATACATTTATTCCATCTGGAATGGAAGAAGTACCATCAGAATATCCAGCACGCGATTGTGGATATATGTGTTCTCTATTCCATTTTCCTGTATTTATTCCAGTTTCTTGCATGTCTAATTTTGAACGTGGTTGCTCTAAATACATAAGCCAAACCTGATTGCTATTCAAAGGATTTTGGTCAGATTTTTTCAAAATAGTTTCAACATCACCATAATTATGAGCGCGAACTACACTCGGATTGGCAATAATGTCTTGAATAGCTTGTTTTAAAACCGCACCTGATTTTCCTTCTAATAAACTATAATAGTCAACGGGTGTTGTTGGTGTTACAATTCCGTAGGTTGGATTTAAAGGAGTTCCCCATGGTGAAACTGTAAAATCATTATCTATAACTCTAATTTCTATAAAGTCATTCAAACGAATATATTCAAAAGGCAATGTTCCAAATTTAATAATAGAAGTTTCATCACCTTCGTCTAAATTATCATCTACAATGTTAATCGTAGTTGAATAACTTGAAGATCCAATAGCCATCGCAACAGAAACATTTCCTGTATAATCCGCATTACTAATGGAACCAGTATTTATTGAAAAAGTGAAATTTAAAGGTGAAGTTATAGGTGTTTGTGTGGTGAAAATTATATTTATAGAACTCCCCTCAGTAACCTGTCCCGCAACAGTTGTAGCCGTTGAAATTGTTATTCCATTAAAAACAAAACCACTTGCATCATTATTAACATTAGGTGTTGGTTCTTTTACTTCATAACTACCATCGTTTTTTCTTTGAATGGATTGTGTGGTTTGTGCTCCATTAGCATTTTCATCAACTTGAGAAGTTACGCCAAGGGCTATAATCAAGGCAGTTGCATCAGCATCACCAGTATCATAAACTAAAGCGTCTATCAAATTGGTTGTTGTTGCTGGTGTGTTATTGGGAAAATCAGTTGCGTTACCTAAATATAAAGCCACTCCATCTGGGCCATTTTGAAAAGTACTATCCGTTAAAAGTTTGGTTGGAACAGGAGAAACTAATTGATTTCCAAGAACAACAATTCCGTTAATGTCGGTAGTTAAGCCATCTAAATCAATAACAAAATAACTTTTTGTGGCTAGAATTCCGGTTCCATTAAAAAAAACCAACACATATCCGTTGAGTGAAAAATTTGGTGTTGTCGATTTTAACTCAACAAACTGTTTATCGTTTGTACTTGGTGTATCCGTATCGAGTTCGTTAATTACAATTTGAGCATTACTTAACGAAAAAGCAAGCAATACAAATAGTGTCATTATTTTTTTAAACATCATTCATAAATTGTGGTAAACAAATATATTTATAAGAAAATGCAAAACATAATTACTCCGATGAATTAACCATAAAAAAGCCCTAAATAGAATTAAATAAAGAAAAACCTTAAAAAAAATTAGAGAAACTAATTGCAAAAAACTAATCTATTCATTTTTGATACAATTACACTATTTTTACATTTCTAATTATAAAAGTTTGGAAGTTTTAGGATATTTTGGTGCATTGCTTATCGGTATAATACTCGGAATTACTGGAGGTGGCGGCTCTATATTAACCGTTCCAACTTTGGTTTATATTCTAAATTATAATCCAATAATTGCTACTGCATATTCATTATTTATTGTCGGAACATCGTCTGGCATTGGTACAATTCAAAACTTCAAAAAAGGTCTTGTTGTTCCAAAAAAGGCATTCCAATTTGCCCTTCCTTCGCTCATTGGTGTCTACCTGACTAGAAAATTTATTGTTCCTAACATTCCCGATGTAGTGTTTTATTTTGGCTCACTAAAATTGTCAAAAGATACTTTTCTAATGATTCTTTTTGCCGTTGTAATGTTTATTGCAGCTTATTCTATGTTAAAAAACAACAAGAAAAATGAGCTTATTGAAAGAACTACCAAATCTATAACAGTAATCATTATCCAATTGTTCTTTGTAGGTGTTTTGATAGGATTAATTGGTGCAGGAGGTGGTTTTTTAATTATTCCTGCATTATTGAATTTTGCTCAATTACCAATAAAAAAAGCTATTGGTACTTCATTACTAATTATTGCGATTAATTCGCTGATAGGTTTTATTGGAGATGTTCAAAACACTATTATTGACTGGACATTCCTATTGACTTTCACCACTATTTCTGTTGCCGGAATTTTTATTGGGTTTTATATTCAACAGTTTATTAATGAAAAAATGTTAAAGAAACTATTTGGCGCTTTTGTATTGATTATGGCAATTTTTATACTTTACAAAGAACTCTTATCATAATCTATTCTAAATTCATTAGCTATTTTTGTAGCTATACATTAATTTTGTCTGAAATTTTTTCTTATGAAAATCGAACAAATATATACCGGATGCATTGCTCAAGCAGCTTATTATCTTGAGAGCAATGGTGAAGCAGCAATTTTCGATCCTTTGCGTGAAGTTCAGCCTTATCTGGACAGAGCTAATAAAGATAATGCAAAGATTAAATACATTTTCGAAACACATTTCCATGCCGATTTTGTATCTGGGCATTTGGACTTGGCACAAAAAAGTGGTGGAGAAATTGTGTTTGGTCCAACCGCAAATCCTGAATTTAAAGCTATAATCGCTACCGAAAACCAAGAGTTTAACGTTGGTAATTATAAGGTAAAAGCCATTCATACTCCTGGACATACTTTGGAAAGCACTTGCTATTTGCTTATAGATGAAAATGGTAAAGATTACGGAATTATTACCGGCGATACTTTATTCATCGGTGATGTTGGTAGGCCTGATTTAGCACAAGCTTTGGTAGAAGATTTGACTCAGGAAAAATTGGCAGCATATCTTTTTGATTCATTGCGAAATAAAATTATGCCTTTAGCTGACGATTTAATTGTATTCCCAAGTCATGGAGCAGGAAGTGCTTGTGGCAAAAACATGAGTAAAGAAACAACTGATACTTTAGGCAATCAAAAGAGAACCAATTATGCCCTAAGAGCTGATATGAATAAAGATGAGTTTACCAAAGAATTGTTAGATGGATTAGGGCTTCCACCTGCTTATTTTCCTCAAAACGTAATGCTGAATATAAAAGGATATGACAGTTTAGATAGCATTATTAAAAAGAGTAATATCGGACTAAGACCTAAAGAATTTGAAGCTGTTGCCAATCAAGGAGATGTTGTAGTTTTAGATGTCAGACATGAAAATGATTTTGTAAAAGCTCATATTCCTAATTCGATATTTATTGGTATTCAAGGAAATTTTGCTCCGTGGGTTGGTTCAATGCTGCGAGATGTTAATCAAAAATTACTGCTTGTCATTCCCGAAGGAAAAGAAGAAGAAACTATAATGAGATTATCTCGTGTTGGTTTTGATCATGTTTTGGGATATCTTAAAGATGGTATTGAAGCTTGGAAAGAAGCAGGTTTTGAAACGGATAGCTTACACTCTATTTCACCTTCAGACTTTGCCAACAAATTAAATGCAAAAAGTATCGTAGTTGATGCAAGAAAACCGGGTGAATATGAAGCTGAGCATGTTGAAAATGCTATAAATATTCCTTTAGACACCATCAATGAAAACTTTCAAAGCATTCCGAAAGGCGACGATTTTTTCTTGCATTGTGCAGGTGGTTATCGTTCTGTAATTATGGCTTCGATTTTAAAATCAAGAGGTATTCATAATCTCATCAATATTGAAAAAGGAATGAGCGGTATTAAACAAACGAATGTGATTTGTACAAAATTCGTATGTCCATCAACTAGAAAATAAAACAAAAAAAAGTAAAATAACTAATTATTGAATAGGCAAATTAAATACATTTGCATTCATTAAAAATTTAAAACAAAAAAAATGAAAAAAATACTTCTTTTATTAGCTGTTGCTGTAGTTCTATTTTCATGTAAGAACTTAGCTGAAGGTGAATATGAAATTACAGGAACTGTCAAAGGAATGAAAACCGGTTTAGTTTTCCTGGAAAAACAAAGTCCAATGGGCATGGGACCACAAGCTATCGATACAGTAAAAATTGTTGATGGAAAATTTGAAATCAAAGGAAAAACTACAGAACCCGAAATTAGTTTCATTCAAATCGATAAAGTAAACGGTAAAGTTCCTTTTATCCTTGAAGGTGGTGAAATTGAAATTACAGTTGATAAAGACAGTGTGTTTAAATCAAAATTGGGTGGTACATACAGTAATGAAGAATTTTCCAAATTCAATGATGAATCTAATAAAATTCAAAAGAAACTGCAAAAAACCGTTATGGATTTTCAAATGAAAAACATGGCTGTAATGAATGATGCTCAAAAAAATAATGATACGGTTGTAATGAACCGTTTAAGAAAAGAATATGAAACAATTCAAAAGCCAATAACTGATTATACTTTTGGTTATCCAAAAACGCACCCAAAATCATTTATTAGCGTTTTAATTATTCAAATGATGGCAAACAATTCTAAGTATGCTAAAGATATCGAAGGACTATACAAATCTTTGGATCCTTCATTACAAAAAACAAAACCAGGAAAATCTATTAAAGAAAACATAGCCGCTTCAAAAAAAAAACCAGCAGCTCCAATAGCTCCAGCACCGTCAGTAAACAAGTAGTTGTTGGTCAATTAGCACCTAATTTTAAAGCACCAACTCCTGAAGGAAAGTTGGTTTCATTAAAAGAAAGTTTAGGAAAAGCCACTTTAATCGATTTTTGGGCGTCATGGTGTCAGCCTTGTAGACAAGAAAATCAAAATGTTGTTGCTCTTTACAATGCATTTCACAGTAAAGGACTGAATATAATTAGTGTCTCACTTGATGAAGATGCTTTAAGATGGAAAGAAGCAATTGTAAAGGACAAATTAACTTGGACTCAGGTTTCAAACCTAAAAGAAATGAAAGACCCAATTGCATTACAGTATGGAATTACACAAATTCCGACGACTTTTTTGTTGGATGCAAAAGGAAAAATTGTTGCAATTGATTTGAGAGGTGTTGATTTAAATACAAAGATCAAAGAACTTTTAGACATAAAATAACACTAATTTATTATTCTATAAAAAAATCTCCTACGGGAGATTTTTTCTATTTTACTAATAACCAAAACCTTGAGAAAAGGTTTGCGAATTAGTTATTTTTTTTATTTGTCAAGATGGAAAGTGTTTTTATATTTGCAACCGCAACAAGCTAATGGGGAGATACTCAAGCGGCCAACGAGGGCAGACTGTAAATCTGCTGTGAGAACTTCGCAGGTTCGAATCCTGCTCTCCCCACTAATAAATATTTCAAAAAAGAAAAACGCCAAGCTTGCTTGAGCGTTTTTTTGTTTGATGTATTTTCTGAGCGTAGCTATGAAGGATGTTGCGAAGCAAAATCCTACTCTCCCCACAATATTTTAAATTAGAAGAAACCACAAGCTCGCTTGATGGTTTTTTTGTTTTAAAATATTGAGCAAGGGCACCTTGCTCATGATCATGAAGTAATCCTGCGTTCTCACAATATTTTTAAAAAAACTCTTCAATTTCTTGAAGAGTTTTACATTAAATTATTATAAGGTTTTTATTCCAATGCAAAAGTTACACTTACATTGGTGTTTATTTCTAGTTCTCCAATCGCTAATGTTTCTCTTTGAGCACCTCCATCAGTAGCCATTGCCATCATATTTCCTTTATACATTGGTTGGGGAAAATAACTTTGAGAATTATCGGTAATCAACAATGCTTTCCCCACTTTTTGTCCCAGTACTGAAACATAATCTTGTGCTTTTTGTTTGGCATTTACCATCGCTTTTTTTCTGGCATCTCTTTCATAATCTTCCATTTTAGATGATTTGAATTCTACTCCTTGTATACTATTTACACCGGCATCATTTAATCCCATCATGATTTCATCATACTTTGTCAAATCTTTTAAGGTAATGCTCAACGATTGATTGGCCTGAAAATTATATTTCTTTTTTTCGTAATCGTAGCTTTTGTATAAGCTTACATTATTTGTTTTATAATCGGTTGCAGGTACACCGCTCTTCTTTAAAAACTTAATCACTTTATCTACCACTTCATCATTAAGTATTTTTACTTCTTTGGCATCTTTACCCGAGTTCTGAAAACCAATCGAAACAACCGCTTGGTCTGGAACTATTTTTATTTTACCCTCACCTGTAACCGAGATTTGCGGTACAGAATTCTTTTGATCTTGTGCTTGTAATGTTAAAACCCAAAAGGCTGCTAGAATTAAAAATGTCTTCTTCATATTATTATTTTTTTGTTGATTGTTGTTGTCGGTTTTTCAAAAGTTATGCCACTTATAATTTTCCCATTTTTGCCATTATAAAAAGAATGATAATAGGTATTGCTAAAAGAATAACCATGGAAGTACTTTGTTCGAAAAGTATTGGGTACTTCAAAAGAGTAATAATATAACCACCTATGGCACCACCAAAGTGAGCCGTATGTCCAATATTATCTCTTCTTGACTTCATTCCATAAATAGAATATAGCAAATAAGCAATCCCAAAAATATAAGCCGGCATTGGTATAATACCAAAAATGCCAATAGTCATATCCGGATATAACAAAATTGAAGAATAAATAATTCCAGTCACCGCTCCTGATGCTCCAACGGCTCTATAATTATATTCATTTCCGTGAAAAACCATGGTGAGCAAACTTCCAAAAATCAGACTTCCAGCATAGATTAAAAGAAACGTAGGATTCCCAAGTGTTTCAGTTACCACTGGCGCAAAAGAATACAAAGCGATCATGTTAAATGCCAAATGAATAATATCAGCATGAAGAAAAGCTGAGAAAACCATTCTTAAATGTTCTCCGGCACGAATGCTTCCTACATGAAATTCAAACTTTCTAAAAAAAGATTCGTCATTAAAACCTTTGATACTAAACAGAACATTGGCTCCAATAATTACCAAGACAAAAAAATTATCCATTGTTTAAACTATTATTTATTACGTACAGTTCTACACAAAGGTGAACAGAGCGTAAAAATAATAATACTTCTTCAGCAATTGTTAAATAGAATACGTTAAAATAACTTTAAACTTTATATTTGCATAAAAATACAGCGAATGCAATTCATTACTTATATTCTGGCATATCCATTCATTTGGGTTATTTCCAAACTTCCTTTTCCATTGCTTTATCTGTTTTCTGATTTTGTATGCTTTTTTGTATATACTATTTTTGGCTATCGCAAAAAAGTAGTTAGAGAAAATATTGCCTTGACATTACCGCATTTATCAGAAAAAGAACAATTGAACATTGAGAAAAAATTTTATCATTACATGTGTGATATGTTCCTAGAAATGGTAAAAACAATGACTATTTCTCAAGAAGAAATGGAAGTACGATTTGTGTTTACTAACTTAGATTTGTATCTTGACTTGGAAAAAAAAGGGAAAAGTATTGCTTTGCTTTGTGCTCATTATGCTTCTTACGAATGGATCGTTTCCATGAATTATCATATTACATTTGAAGGTTATGGTATTTATAAAAAATTAAACAATAAATATTTTGACAAATTAGTAAAGGATATTCGTTCTAAATTCAAGGCCACTTTACTCAGCACAAGAGAAACAATTCCTACTATTGAAAAAAATGCCAAAATTAATCATTTAGGCGTTTATGGCTTTGCAAGTGATCAATCGCCGCTGGCAAGTAAAGCAAATCATTGGTCTGAATTTATGGGAATAAAAGTTCCTGTTCATATAGGTGCCGAAATGCTTGCCAAGCGTTTTGACATGAATGTGATCTTTTTGAAAAACAAAAGGGTAAAACGAGGATATTATGAAGCTACGTTTGAACTTATGGCTGAAAAACCAAAAGAAGTTCCTAACTATGAAATCTCAGATGACTTTTTGAGAAGAGTTGAAAAGCAAATACTAGAAGCTCCTGAATTTTATTTGTGGACACACAAACGATGGAAACACAGGAAAAAGTAATTAGTGATTACTCTAATTCCTAGAACTTAAACCAGTCTTTTACCATTTCAATTTCCTGAAACTTAGCATTTTTATGTGCAAATTCATTTGTTTTGAAATTGTATTCATAATCATTTGCCCAATCATTGTGGTTTTTAGCTAATAACTTAATACTTTCACAAACCATTTTAATTTCTTCTGAAGTGGTTGTTGGATGAATTGACATTCTAATCCATCCCGGTTTTTTAATTAAATCGCCTGAAGTAATTTGGCAAACCAAATCATGTGACGTTTCCTGATCAACATGAAGAAGATAATGACCATAAGTTCCTGCGCAACTGCAACCTCCTCGCGTTTGAATTCCGAATTTATCATTCAATAATTTAACTCCTAGATTAAAATGCAAATCATCTATATAAAAAGAAATCACTCCTAACCTATCTTGATGCTGGTTTGCCAAAATATGAATATTTTCTATACCCTCTAATTCATAAAAAACATAATCAACGAGTTCATGCTCTCTATCCAAAATATTTTTAACCCCCATTTGCTCTTTTAACTGAATGGCTAAAGCCGTTTTAATTACTTGCAAAAAGCCAGGAGTTCCTCCATCTTCCCTATCTTCAATATTGTCAATGTATTTATGCTCACCCCAAGGATTTGTCCAAGAAACCGTTCCTCCGCCTGGACAATCAGGCACGCTATTATTATATAAATTCTTATTGAAAATCAAAACACCCGAAGTTCCGGGTCCGCCTAAAAACTTATGTGGTGAAAAGAAAACAGCATCTAAATAACTTTCTTCATCAGGATGCATATCAATATTAACATAAGGTCCTGAACAAGCAAAATCTACAAAACAAACTCCATCATTTTGGTGCATAATTTTGGCTACTTCATGATAAGGTGTTCTGATTCCAGTTACATTTGAGCATGATGTAATAGACGCAATTTTAAAACTTCGATCTTTATATTTTTTTAGTAATTTTTTAAACTCTTCTAAACAAAATAATCCATCTTCATTTGCTGGAATAACAACAACATCCGCAATAGTTTCTAGCCATGAAGTTTGATTAGAATGATGCTCCATGTGAGATATAAAAACTATAGGTTTCAACTCTTTTGGAATCGCAATGAATTCTTTAAGATTCTCCGGAATTTTTAGACCAAGGATACGTTGAAACTTATTGACAACACCTGTCATTCCTGTTCCTGTGTTAATTAAAACATCATTCTCATTTGCATTTACATGACGCTTAATAATCTTTTTTGCCTCATGATATGCCATTGTCATTGCTGTTCCCGAAACTGTTGTTTCAGTATGTGTGTTGGCCACAAAAGGTCCAAAATCATTCATGAGTTTTTCTTCAATTGGTCGATATAATCTTCCACTAGCTGTCCAATCAGTATACACTATTTTCTTTTTTCCAAAAGGAGTTTCGAACTCTTGGTCAATTCCAATAATGTTTTGGCGAAATTGCTGAAAATAATGTTCTAATTTTGTTTTGCTGTCTGTGATAATCATCAGGTAAGAATTTGTATCGCTCCGCCTAATCCGCAAAAGCTTCGAGTCAAAGATACATTTTTTTTAAATTTTTAGCTCATAAAAGAATAATTTGCAACTCGACCAATTACATTTATATTTGCTAAAAATATAATCAAATGCAACATATTATTGACCGTTTTGTAAGCTACGTAACTATAGATACAGAGTCAGACCCAAATTCTGACACAACCCCAAGTACTAAAAAACAATTCGACCTAGCCAATAAACTGGTAGAAGAGTTAAAAACAATAGGTCTGAAAGAAGTCTCGATAGACAAACATGGATATATCATAGCAACTTTGCCATCAAATGTTGACCATGAAGTGCCGACAATTGGGTTCATATCCCACTTTGACACCACACCGGATTTTACAGGTAAAGATGTAAAACCACAAATAATTCATAATTATGATGGCGGAGATATTGTTTTAAACAAGGAACAAAACATCATTTTATCACCTAATTATTTTAAAGATTTATTGCTATACAAAGGGCAAACGTTAATTACAACCAATGGTTTAACGCTCCTTGGAGCCGATGACAAAGCCGGAATTACCGAGATAGTTACTGCCATGGAATATCTAATCAACAATCCGCATATCAAACACGGAAAAATTCGTGTTGGTTTCACGCCCGATGAGGAAATTGGTCGTGGTGCCGATTTATTTGACGTAGAGAAATTTGGCGCCGATTGGGCTTACACTATGGATGGTAGCCAGATTGGCGAATTAGAATATGAAAACTTTAATGCGGCTGGTGTTAAAATCACCTTCAAAGGAAAATCGGTTCATCCAGGGTATGCAAAAGGGAAAATGATAAACTCGATGCTTATAGCGAACGATTTCATCAATGAATTACCAAAAGGCGAAACCCCGCAAGAGACCAAAGGATATGAAGGATTCTTTCATGTAACCGGTTTAACAGGCAGCATTGAAGAAACCAAATTGGAACTCATTATCCGTGACCACGATATGAAGAAGTTCCTGAAGCGCAAAGAATTGGTACACAAAATCGCTAAAAAATTCAATAAATCGTTTAATAAACAATTTGGCGAAGACATCGTAATCTGCGAAATAAAAGACCAATACTACAACATGAAGGAAAAAGTAGAACCTGTAATGTTCATAGTAGACTTGGCCGAAAAAGCCATGAAGTCTTTAGACATCAAACCTTTAATAAAACCTATTCGAGGTGGAACTGATGGTTGCCGATTATCGTATATGGGTTTGCCATGTCCGAATATCTTTGCAGGCGGACATAACTTCCATGGAAAATATGAATATGTTCCTGTAGAAAGTATGCAAAAAGCAATTGATGTTATCATCAAAATAGCGGAACTTACTGCTTCAACAGATTTTTCAATAAAGACTCGAGGCAAAGCCGAACTGAGTGGAGACAAAGAGAAAAAAGGGAAAAAGAAAAAATAATAATTTGCCATGGCAGAAAAGAAAACTTGGGATAAAATCAATCAATGGGGAGAAGAACTTGCCTTATTGCGTGGGATTATTCAAAAAACCGAGTTAATAGAAACCAATAAATGGGGTGGCGAGGTATATACTATCAACAACAAAAATGTTCTGGGCATAGCTGGTTTCAAGAATTATTTTACTCTTTGGTTTTGGAATGGTGTTTTTCTAAAAGATGAAGCAAAAGTTTTAGTCAATGCCAATGAAGGTGTGACAAAAGGATTGCGCCAATGGCGTTTTTATTCGTCTGATGATGTTAATGAAAAACTGGTTTTGCAGTATATCAATGAAGCAATTGCCAATGAAAAAGCCGGACTTTCGATAAAACCTGAAAAGAAAAATGTACTGCGATGTGATTTCTTTGAAAGTGAACTCAATAAAGATTCAAACTTGAACGTCGCTTTTGAAAAATTCAGTCCTTATAAACAAAAAGAATTTTGGGAATTTATGGCAACAGCCAAACAAGAGAAAACCAAAATCACACGACTCGAAAAAATCAAACCTATGATAAAGGATGGTATAGGTTTGAACGACAAATACAGATAGAAGAAATTTAAAATTTTAAAAAAATCCCAAATTCCAATTATACTATTTGGAATTTGGGATTTACTTTTTTGAGATTTATAAATAAAAAACTTATGATTTTTTATTCAACGCAGCTGTTAATTCTAACGAAATAGCAGAACGCTCAATTTTCAATTTTCCAGACATAGTTTCGATCACTGCTGAAGTATCTGTCAACTCGGCAATTTTTCCGTGGAAACCACTTTTAGTAATGATTTTATCACCTACTTTTAAACCTGCCTCGAATTCTTTTTCTTGTTTAATTTTCTTTTGTTGTGGTCTAATCATAAAGAAATAGATAACCACAAACATTAGTATAAACGGTAAAAACTGTTGTATTTGTCCCATAATAATTGATTGTTTAGCCCTTTTTAGGCACTTCGATGTTAGCTTTAATTGTTAATATTTTGTTTCCTTCTTTGGTGTTGCACAATAACGTTACTGTTTTAGATGTTTCACCATGCTTTCCTGTTGAATCAAAAGACACTTTTATGTTTCCTGTTTTGCCAACTTTAATTGGTGTTTTTGGATATTCTGGTACGGTACAACCGCAAGAACCTCTGGCAGAAGTAATTGTCAAATCGGCTTCTCCAGTATTTTCAAATTTGAAGTCATAAACTACTTTGTCACCTTGCTTTATGGATCCGAAATCATGCTCTTCATTTTCAAAAGTGATTGTTGGATATTTTCCGTCAACTGATGCTGCATTTACTGTTGGCGTGTTAGAATCATTAACATTAGCTGAGGGTTTACTAACTGAAATAGTATCAGTAGCAGAGTTATTCTCGGAATCATTTGCTTTTTTACAGCCGATTGTCATAACCGATAAACCAACTGCAACTAATAAACTGAATTTCTTAATCATGATTTTTAGCATTACATTAAACCTCTTCCTATTTTTTTAATTTTATTTTCGTTTTGAAATTCTTTGACCAAATTGTCTAAGATTCCATTGATAAAAATACTACTTTTTGGTGTTGAATATTCTTTGGCTAATTCCAAATATT
>NZ_JBMOGQ010000011.1:0-33177 GCF_049318325.1 Flavobacterium sp.
TGTACAAATTGAATTCTTATTTTTGTGGAATGGAAAACATTTTCACCGACGAATACTTCATGAAAAAGGCTTTGCAAGAAGCAGAAACAGCTTTTGTCAAAGGTGAAATCCCTGTAGGCGCTATTATTGTCATTGACAATAAAGTTATTGCTAGAAGTCATAATTTAACCGAATTACTAAACGATGTTACTGCACATGCCGAAATGCAATCTATAACCGCAGCCGCAAATTTTTTAGGAGGGAAATATTTAAAAGACTGCACCTTATATGTTACTTTAGAACCTTGCCAAATGTGTGCTGGAGCTTTATATTGGAGTCAAATTTCTAAAATTGTTTTTGGAGCACGTGATGAACAACGCGGTTTTTTAACCCTCGGTTCCAAACTCCATCCCAAAACCTTACTGAAACAAGGAGTTCTAGCAGAAGAAAGTGCTGATTTAATGAAACGTTTTTTTGCCAATAAAAGAAAACAATAAATTATAGGAATTTACAAGATTAAACAAGCACTACTTTTAATCTAGATAATTATTTAGAATAAAGAGTCTTATAAAAAGTTAAATCTTTCCATTGAAATTTATTTAACATAAAAAAAACCGCCAATCTCATGAAAGGCGGTTTCTCTTTATTTAATTTCTTTTCCGTTACTATCAAAAAAATGATATTCTAGATACGTATAAGCATCACGAGGAATTATTTTTATCCATTTTTTATGTTCTAAGAACCACTTAGAACGTATAGATGGAAAACCTTTTTTAAGGTATGCTGCCACAAATGGGTGAACGTTAAGTTTCACATTATTATGGTCTTTAATAATTTTTTCAAGTGAAAAAGCAATCTTATCAATGATTTGAATTGGAGCATCTACATCGCCACTTAAATTATTTGGATTCTCTTCTCTTGTTTCAATATTTACTTCTGGTCTTACACGTTGTCTGGTAATTTGAACTAAACCAAATTTACTAGGTGGTAAGATTTTGTGTTTGGCTTTATCGTCGCTCATTTCCTCTTTCAAGAAATTGTATAGAACTTGACGATTTTCAGGATTTTGCATATCGATAAAATCGACTACAATAATTCCGCCCATGTCACGAAGTCTTAATTGGCGTGCTATTTCTGCTGCTGCAATCATGTTCACTTCAAGAGCTGTATCTTCCTGATTGGTTGCTTTATTAGAACGGTTTCCGCTATTTACATCAATTACGTGTAAAGCTTCGGTATGTTCAATAATCAAATAAGCACCTTTACTCATAGAGACAGTACGTCCGAATGAAGTTTTTATTTGACGTTCTATATGATATTTCTCAAATAGTGGGGTGTCGTTTGACTGATAAAACTTCACTATTTTTTGTTTGTCTGGAGCTATTTCTGCTAAATAGTCCTTTGTTTCTTGGAACAACTCTTCATCATCAATATGAATACCAGTAAAGGTATCATTAAAAACGTCTCTTAATATGGATGATGCTTTATTAAGCTCTCCTAACACTTTGGACGGATGATGAGCAGTTGGTAATTTTTTACACATTGCAGTCCATCTATTCATAAGATTCTGCAAGTCTTTTTCTAATTCTTCTGTTTTTTTGCCTTCGGCTACTGTTCGCACAATAACACCAAATCCTTTTGGTTTAACTGCTTGCACCAATTTTTTCAATCGGTCTTTTTCTTCTTTTTCTTCTATTTTTTGAGAAATAGAAACTCTGTCAGAAAATGGTACAAGAACTAAAAATCTACCTGCAAAAGAAAGCTCCGAGCTTATTCTTGGTCCTTTGGTAGATATAGGTTCTTTAACCACTTGCACTAAAATAGATTGATTAGCGTTTAGCACATCTGCTATTGCACCATCTTTATCAATTTCTTTTTCAAACTGAAAGGTTTTTAGGGAGAAATCTTTTATTTTACCTGTATTTACAAGTTTTATGAATTTCAAATAAGAGAGTAACGCGGGGCCTAAATCATGATAATGTAAAAAGGCATCTTTTTCAAAGCCTACATTTACAAAAGCTGCATTAAGTCCTGGAACTGGTTTTCTAATTTTGGCAACAAATATGTCACCAACTAGAAAATTACTTCCTTTTTCTTCTTCTTTGTGTAATTCTATTAGTTTTCCATTTTTTAGTAAGGCAAAATCTACAGCATTTTCACCACTTCTGATGATTAATTCTTTATTCATGTTGTAAATTTTTATCCCTTCAAAGTTATTAAGTTAAAGGGTATTCAAACCCTAAATCCTAATCCCAAAGTAAGGATGGATTAAACATTATTTTATGTATTACCCGGTGAATTTTAGAATGAAATCAAATAATGTAAGATTATAATTTATATAACTAGTCTCTACATTAGGGTTTCTATATATAAAATTCATTTTCAATGAACGTTTAAAAAGAAAAAAGTAGTTTAAAACTACTTTTTCTTTTTGTGACGGTTAGCTCTCGCTCTTTTTTTACGTTTGTGAGTAGCTACCTTATGTCTTTTTCTTTTTTTACCGCTTGGCATGGTATAAGTTTTTTTGGATTAATAAATAAGTTTTTTAAACTGCAATTTCAGTTTTAGTTTTTACTGCTTCTACAAATACTTTTGCAGGTTTAAATGCTGGAATATTATGTGCAGGAATTTTAATTGTAGTATTTTTTGAAATGTTTCTACCTGTTTTTTCAGCTCTTGTTTTGATAATAAAACTACCAAAACCTCTCAAGTAAACATTATTCCCACTTTCTAATGATGATTTCACCTCTTCCATTAATGCTTCTACTGTAGATTGAACATCTCCTTTTTCAAGCCCTAATTTTTCTGAAATTTTTGCTACGATATCTGCTTTCGTCATTTTCTTTCGTATTTAACAATTAATTATTTAATTTTTTTAAGGTTGCAAATATATGAATAATAAAAACAATATTTCAAGCATAATCTATTAAAATTTAATCACATAAAGATTTATTTTTGCAATCCACAATATAACTATGAGATTCTCTAATATACTTATCCAATGGTATTTACAAAACAAACGTGATTTGCCGTGGCGAAATGATACGAATCCATACTCGATTTGGCTTTCAGAAATTATGTTGCAACAAACTCGCGTTGCTCAAGGATTACCTTATTTTATACGTTTTACAAATGCATTTCCTACTGTTTTTGATTTGGCAAATGCCGATGAAGAAGATGTTTTAAAACTATGGCAAGGTTTGGGCTATTATTCAAGAGCCAGAAATCTGCATAAAACTGCAAAACAAATTGCTTTTGAGTTTAATGGCGAGTTCCCTAAAACTTATAATGATTTATTACATTTAAAAGGAATTGGCGAGTATACTGCTGCAGCAATAGCATCGTTTGCCTATAATGAAAGCGTCCCGGTTGTTGACGGCAATGTTTATAGAGTTTTGTCGCGCTATTTTGATGTGGAAACCGATATTGCATCTGTTGGAGCCAAAAAAGAGTTTACACAATTAGCAGCGGAATTATTGCCAAAAGGGGAAGTTAATTTATTCAATCAAGCCATAATGGAATTTGGGGCGTTGCAGTGCGTGCCAAAAAAACCTAATTGTGAAATATGTGTTTTTAATGATAGTTGTATTGGGTTGCAGAAGAAAAAGATTGCTCAACTTCCGGTAAAATCTAAAAAAACTAAAGTTACTAAACGTTATTTTAATTATTTGGTTTTTTCAGATGAGAACAATAAAACAATTATCAGTAAACGAAACCAAAAAGGGATTTGGCACAATTTATATGAGTTTCCATTACTTGAAACCGAAAAAGCTGAAAGTGATACAACGGTTTTGGCGTTAATTGAAAATCAAAGTTTTGTTGAAAATGCTATTCTTGAAATTCAATTATCCAATCCTGAGGCTATTGTTCACAAGCTTTCGCATCAGCATTTAACTGTTAAATTCTGGAAAGTTAAGGTGCAAGGAACGCTTGACGACGGAATGGATTGTGAATCAGCAGCTGAATTTCCTTTTCCTGTTTTGATTTATAATTATATTTCTAACCAATGGTTTTAAATTTCAAAAAAAGTAGTAAATTTGAAAGACCCGAGGCACACTATGCTGAATTGTATGGATCGCAGCGACTCGAGCGAATTCGACAGCCGAAGGAAATAAATCTAATTTTGCATAAAAATGAATGGTACCTTAAATAAAGTAATGTTGATTGGTCATCTTGGTGACGATGTAAAGATGCATTATTTTGATGGTGGTAATTGTATTGGCCGTTTTCCTTTGGCCACTAATGAAGTCTATATCAACAAACAAACAAACGAAAAAATAACTTCTACCGAATGGCATAATCTTGTTGTTAGAAACAAAGCAGCCGAAATATGTGAAAAGTATTTGTCAAAAGGAGATAAAATTTTTGTTGAAGGCAGAATAAAATCACGCCAATGGCAAGCTGAAGACGGAACAACAAAATACACCACTGAAATACAAGTCACCGAATTTACATTTTTGACTACAAAAAAAGAAGTTGAAGGACTGAAAACAACACAAAATTTAGAAACAAAAAACACTAATTTTGCAGCGCCAAGTCCGACAGCAACCGAAAATGATTTGCCGTTCTGATATTGTTTAACTAATCTATACTTCATTGGACGCTGAGCCCAGTACAAATTTACTTGCAACTATTGACACCGATTTACTTTTTGGGATTATAGCTATTGTATTTTTTTTATTATGTTCTGCCATGGTTTCTGCTTCAGAAGTCGCGCTTTTTTCTCTTTCACAACAAGATCTAAATACTTTATCAGAAGAAGATTCTTCGAAAGCTAATCTAATTTCAAAATTACTGCAACGACCAAAGAAACTTTTGGCTACTATTTTAGTTGCTAATAATTTTAGTCATATTGGAGTTGTGATAGTTTTTTCTTTTGTGGGAAACGATATTTTTTCGGCTATAGAATCTCCTATTTTAAAGTTTGTTGTTGAAGTAATTTTGATAACCTTTCTTATTCTTTTATTTGGTGAGGTCTTACCCAAAATTTACGCCAGTAGAAATAATATTCAATTCTCAAAATTTGTTGCCAATCCTTTGTCGATATTAGACAAACTACTTTCGCCAATTAGCTTCCCAATGCGTGCGATTAGTGATTATTTACATGAAAAATTAGGAATGCAAAAATCAAACATTTCGGTAGAACAATTATCACAGGCGCTGGGATTAACATCTACTGAAGACACAACATCGGAAGAACAAAAAATATTAGAAGGCATTGTTTCTTTTGGAAATACAGATACAAAGCAAGTCATGAGTCCAAGAATTGATATTTTTGCCCTTGAAATGGAAGAGACTTTTGCAGAGATTTACGAGAAGATAGTCGACAAAGGCTATTCAAGGATTCCCGTTTATAGAGATAACATTGACCATATAGAAGGTGTTTTATTTGTCAAAGATTTGATTCCACATATCAATAAAAGGGAATTTGACTGGAATAAACTAATACGAGAACCGTTTTTTGTTCCCGAAAACAAGAAATTAGACGATTTGTTGAAAGAATTCCAAAGTAAAAAAAGTCATTTGGCAATAGTGGTTGATGAATATGGAGGAACATCTGGTTTGGTTTCTCTTGAAGATATAATCGAGGAAATTGTAGGCGATATTTCGGATGAGTTTGACGATGAAAATTTGAATTACTCTCAGATAGACGACAAGAATTTCTTATTTGAAGGTAAAATAAATCTTAAAGACTTTTATAGAATTGTAGATGTTGATGAGGAAATATTTGAAATCAGTAAAGGTGAGGCTGAGACATTAGCTGGTTTTATATTAGAAATTTTAGGTAATTTTCCCAAGAAGGGACAAAAAATTCATTTTACCAATGTCCATTTTACCATTGAAGCTGTCGATAAAAAAAGGATAAAACAATTAAAAGTAACACTTGAATAATATAAAATGCTAAAAAAATCAATTAGTCTTTTCTTTGTGCTGATAACATTATTTTTTGTAATAAGCTGTAAAGATGAGGTTTTACCAAAACCTGCCAGCCAATTGCGATTGGATTATCCAGTTGCCAAATACGCTCATTTCAGCAATCATTGTCCATTTGAATTTGAAATGAATGAAGATGCGGTTATTAAAGAAGATAAAGACTGTGGCTTTTCTATTCATTATCCAAAAATGAAAGCGACGATTTATTTGACATACAAAATGGTCAATAAAGATATAGATTCACTATTGAGAGATGCGCAAACATTGACCTATAAACACGTTATAAAAGCGGATGATATAATGGAACAACCTTATGTAAACTATAACAAAAAGGTTTATGGAATGTTCTATCGTGTAAATGGAAATGCGGCAACCAATGCGCAATTTTATGCTACCGACAGCATCAAACATTTTGTTACCGGCTCAGTATATTTTTATGCCAAACCAAAATATGATTCCATTATGCCGGCAGCAGATTATATTAAAAATGATATGCAGCGCTTACTTGAAACAATTAATTGGACCCAAGGGAGATAGGGCGAACGGACCGAAGTTATAAAAAAAAAGAACTCATTTGAGTTCTTTTTTTGTTATATTATTTTAGGATTAAATTTTCTCTTTTGTCTGCATTCCTGAAACCTTGTAAGTTTCACCATCCCCTGTAGATTCAACCGTTTTGCTTAGATTTTCCGGACTTATAACCGCTGCATCAAATTCTACTGTTGCTTGTTTTTTATCAAAATCAACAGTCGCTTTTTGAACACCGTTCATTTTGGATAATTTGCTTTCAATGGTTTTAGCACAACCCATTGCACATGTCATACCATCAATCTTAAAACTAGCTGTTTCAGGTTTTGCAGCAACTGCAACTTCTTTTTTAGTGTTGGTTTCATCTGATCCTGTTATAGGTTTACTCGCAGTATCTTTACAACTAAACAGTAAGGTTGAAGCAAGACCAAAAGCTAATAGTGACTTGGTGAAATTCATAATTTTATAATTTGTTAGTTGTGGATATTTTTAATCACGAACAAAATTAGTAAAAAATAAAAGCGGTTATTCTTAAAATAATTACAAAATTTGATCCGATTAAAAAACAAGTATGAAATGAACTTATGGAAAACTTTATAAATTATGAAAAATACATAAGCTAATTGAACATGACAAATAAAAATTAATAATTATCTCCATATGAAATTACCACAGTTAAAATGGATTATTCTAATTACACTTTCCCTAATTTGGGGAAGTTCATTCATACTAATAAAACAAGGATTATATGGGTTAAATCCTTTTCAGTTGGGTTCGTTGCGAATTATTTTTTGTGCCGTTTTTCTATTAATCATTGGGTTTAATAGTTTAAAATCAATAGCGCAGCATCAATGGAAATATATTGCGTTGACTTCGTTGTTTGGAACCTTTATTCCTGCTTATCTTTTTGCTATTGCACAAACCAAAGTTAGTAGCTCTATTTGTTCTATTTTGAATTCGTTGACTCCATTAAATACGCTGATTTTAGGGGCAATTGTTTTTGGATTAAACTTCAGAAGGAATCAGATTTTCGGAATTATAATAGGATTAATTGGCACTGTAGTTTTGATTTTTAACGGAAGAGCACAGGGAGTTTCGGAAGATAATTCCTATTCCGTTTTTGTTCTAATTGCTACAGTTTGTTATGCCACTAATGTTAATCTGATAAAAAAATATCTCTCCGACATGAAGCCATTGAGTATTACAACAGGAAATTTCTTAGTGATGTTGGTTCCTGCGATTTTTATTTTATATTTTACTGATTTTAGTACCAAAATGAGTTTACAGTCAACACAGCACGCTATGTTTTTTGTTATGATTTTAGGAATTGTTGGAACTGGAGTTGCCAATGTGATTTTTTATAAGCTTATTCAAATTTCATCGCCGATTTTTGCTTCATCGGTTACCTATTTGATTCCGGTAGTGGCTTTCTTATGGGGAATTTTTGATAATGAAATGCTCACACCGTTGCAATTTTTGGGAGCTTTTATTATTTTGATTGGCGTTTATTTGGCTAATAAAAAATAAAAAACCCGACTCGTTTTTTTGAACGAGACGAGTTTTTTATAAAATTTAATTTGAACTTAATTATTTAAAATCGGCATCACTAACATCTTCATTGATTTTAACATCACTCATTTTGATGTCTAATTCAAAACCAACATTCATTATAGTATTGAAAGGAACTTTTACTCCTTTTACTGCTCTATAATCATTGAAGTTTGTTACTCTAGTTATCTTTTGTCCACCTTGCTCTTCAGTAGAGGATTCAGCAGTTTTTAGACCTGATTTTACATCAAAATAATAAGTAGTATCTCCATCAACAAGTGCATAAGCATCAGCACCGTTCATTGGCTCAATTCCTGAAATTGTTACACCTGGTTTGTTAGCTAACAAAGTTTCGTTGAATAATACTGCGCTCTCTTTCATTTTTGCAAGCTCTTCACCTTCTAGAACTTTTTTCTGACCTTGTTGCATTATGTATCCGGTATTTCCGTTTACCACTTGTTTCATTATAGAACCCATTCCGGCCATAGAAAGCTCGACCATCATTTTTCCTTTTGAATCAGTTTTTGAACTATAAGACAAAGGCATTGGTGCTTGTGGAATTGTTGTAGAACCAGTATAGGCAATAGATTTCACAGATTTCACCGCTTTGTCTCCACCAATCGCGGCTACATAAGCATCGATTACAGTTTTTGCTGTAACTCCTGCAGGAACCGGTTTTTTCATAGCTGGCTTTTCAGTTGGATTTCCGAATTTATCAAAATAGAACATTGGAATTTTTGTACTTTCCAAACCTGAAATTACCTCTGAACCTTTTCCAACCACTATAATTCTAGCATTGTCTGCTAAAAAGTATTTGTTTGCTACTCTCATTACATCATCTGGAGTAACTGCATTGATATTTTTGATATAGTTTTCGTAGAAATCAGCAGGCAAACCTTCAGTTTCAATATTTAGAGCATAACGAGCTACAGTCGCTGGTTTTTCAACTTGCATTACAAATTTTCCAACATATCCTGCTTTTACATTATTTAATATCTCATCCGTTACTTTTTCAGTTCTGATTTTCTTTAATTCTTTTAAAGCTTCAACAACAGCACTGTCAGTTACTGCATTTCTAACTTGCGTATTTGCTTTAAATAAGCTATACATATTTTTATCAAAACCAATGCTTGATCTTGCACCATAAGTCCAACCGTGCGCTTCTCTCAAATTCATGTTTAAGTAACTATTGAAATCACCACCATAAACTTGATTTGCTAAAATTACAGGGAAAAAGTCAGCATCAGTCATTTTTAAATTAACAGTATTTAAAATTGTTATCTCTGACTGAACTGCATTAGGCATATCGACAAAGTTGATTTGTGAATATTGAACATTACTCGGATTAGAATAAGATAATCTTGGTGCAGTAGCTTTTGTCCATGAACCAAAAAGATTTTCGACTAATTTTTTTACATCTTTTGTTTTTACGTCTCCAACAATTACTAAATAGGCATGTTCCGGCACAAAATACGTTCTATAATTTTCTTTTACATCGGCAAGTGAAACGTTATTTATTGTTTCTTCAGATAAATATTCTCCAGAAGGATGATTTTTTCCATAAGCTAATACTCTCTCGACTCTACTTGCAACAGCAGTAACACTTTTCTCTTGTGTCTTTAGACCTTCAATAAGTTTCTCTTTTTCTTTGTCAAATTCATCTTGGGTAAAGTTTGGCATTAATGCTCCTTCTGCCATTAATTCCATAATTCTTTTAGCATGTTTTGATAATCCGCTTGCAGAAGCACCAGAAGAGTAAAAGTTTATGTTTGCTCCTAGAAAGTCGATTTCTTCATTGAAAGGATCTTTGGCTGTTTTGGTTGATCCATTTCCAATTAAACTACTTGTCAAATCATCAACACCTTTTTTGTTACCTTCAGCATAAGGAGTGTTGTCAATAGTTAAGCTGTAAGAAACTCTTGGAAGCTTATGATTTTCAACTACCAATACTTTTAATCCGTTTGGCAAAGAAAAAGTTTCAGGTTTTTTTATGTTGATTTTTGGCGCTGGCCCTGGTTTCGGTTGTGTTCTGTCTTGTGCTTGCATAATTAAAGTTAAAAACAAGCTTGATAATACGATTATTTTTTTCATTTTGTGTAAGTTTATTTATTGTCAGCTTTGTCTTTCGCAGGTACATAATCCAAAATCAAACGTTGATTTGGATTTAGATATTTTTTAGCTGCAGCTCTCATTTCTTCACGAGTTACAGAACGTAATATATCTATATCGGTGTTTATTAAATTAACATCATCATATAATAAGTAGTAAGTTGCTAAATTTTCAGCTACACCTTCAATACTTGAATTAGCATCTACATAATTACTTTCATTGATGTTTTGTAATTTTTGAAAATCATTTTCAGAAATTAAATCCGTTTGCAATTTCACAATTTCTTCATCAACTTCTTTGATTAAGTCAGCTGAGGTAAAATCTCCTTGTGGCATTCCATAAAGAATATATTGTCCGTAATCTTCTTGCGCATAATTGAACGCTCCGATTTGCAAAGCCATTTTCTTATCGTCAACAATTTTTTTGTAGAGTTTAGACCTCTTTCCGTTACTTAAATAAGTCGATATCATATCCAATACTCTAGCATCACGTGTTTTCATAGATGGAATTCTATAGGCAGCAACAACCATTGGTTTTTGGATGTTTGGGTCTTCGTATGTAGCTTTAATTGTTTCAGTGATTGGTGCTTCTACAAATGTTTCTTTTTTCAATTCTACACCTCTTGGTATTGGCCCAAAGTAATCTTGAATCCATTTTTTAGTTTGTTCAACATCAATTTGACCTGCCACTACTAATACAGCATTATTTGGAGTATAAAACTTTTTGTTAAACGCTTGAAATTCTTCTAGTTTTGAAGCATCTAAATGCTCCATAGAACCAATAGTTGCCCAACGGTAAGGATGCACTTTAAACATGTTCTTTTTTACTTCAGCAATCAATTGCCCGTATGGTTGATTGTCTACACGAAGTCTTTTCTCTTCTTTTACCACTTCATTTTGAGTGTCAACTCCAATTTGGTTGATAACCGGATGCATCAATCTTTCTGATTCCATCCACAAACCTAATTGCGCATTATTAGAAGGGAAAACTTCAAAATAATAGGTTCTGTCTTCTGTAGTATTGGCATTGTTAGTTCCTCCGTTAGAAGTTACTATTTTAAACCATTCACCACGTTTAATGTTTTCGGTTCCTTCGAACAATAAATGTTCGAAAAAGTGTGCAAATCCAGTTCTTTCCGGATTTTCATCTTTTGCACCTACATGATACATAACAGAGGTAATTACAACTGGAGCCGATTGGTCATTGTGTAAAATCACATGTAAACCATTTGGCAAATCGTATTCCTCGAAAGCGACCTTTTGGGCCAGAGCTGTTCCTCCAAGCATAAGCATTGAACTTAAAGCGATTAATGAATTTTTCATAAAAAATTTAAATTTTTTCGTTGATTTTTTGTTAGTAAACTAACTTTAAAATTTGTTACACCAAAAGTAATTTATTTTATTTAGATTAAAAAAAATAATCTGTTTTATAATGTTTCATATAACACTTTGATTAACAAGTTTAAACTTTTTTTTGGTTAGGGTTGTGTGTAAAAGAAATAGTATTATATTTGCAACCCGAAAAGTCGGGAATATTAAATTAACTAAACATCATTGTTATGTACGCAATCGTAGAGATAGCAGGGCAACAATTTAAAGTAAGCAAAGACTTAAAGGTTTATGTTCACCGTTTGGCTAATGAAGAAGGTTCAAAAGTTTCTTTTGACAAAGTTCTTTTATTAGACGATAATGGAAACATTACTTTAGGCGCCCCAGCTATAGAAGGTGCTTCAGTAGAAGCCAAAGTGTTACAACACTTAAAAGGAGACAAAGTAATCGTTTTCAAAAAGAAAAGAAGAAAAGGTTACAAGAAAAGAAATGGGCACAGACAATCTTTCACTCAAATTCTGATTGAAGGTATTAGCGCAACCAGTTCAAAAAAAGCGGTTAAAGCAGAGAAAGTAACAGCAGAACCTAAAGTAGAAAAAGCAGAAAAAGCAGTAAAAGTAGCAGCGCCAAAAGCGCCAAAAACTACTAAAGTAAAGAAAACTGATGCTACTGCAACTGAAGATAACATTTAATATTTAAAATTATACGTCATGGCTCACAAGAAAGGTGTCGGTAGTTCTAAGAATGGTAGAGAATCAGAATCAAAACGTTTAGGCGTAAAGATTTATGGTGGTCAAGCTGCAATTGCAGGTAACATCATTGTTAGACAAAGAGGTTCTAAACACAATCCAGGAGAAAATGTTTACATGGGTAAAGATCATACTTTACATGCAAAAGTTGCTGGTGTAGTGAAATTCCAGAAAAAAGGTGATAACAAATCATTTGTATCTGTAGTTCCATTTGAAGCATAATAGCAAACTCTTATAATATTCAAAACCCGATTCAGTAATGAGTCGGGTTTTTTTATTTCCGCCTTAGCTGGCGAAACGGATTCTTGTCATTCCAGAGGAGTCGGGGTCTATAAATGACTAAATTTGGGTATTCGAGGAATGTCCACTGGACATTCTATTTTAATCCCTAAGTGATTGTAAACAAAAACCCTCACATCACTGCAAGGGTTTCTAATTGAGATTCTTCCTTCGTCAGAATGACAAAGTAGAGGATTAGTATCTGTAATACTCAGGTTTAAAAGGCCCTTTAACTTCTACACCAATATATTCTGCTTGGTCAGGTCTTAAAGTTTCCAATTCAACTCCTAATTTCGCAAGGTGCAACATCGCTACTTTTTCATCTAAATGTTTTGGTAACATATAAACTTCATTTTTATAGGAAGCACTATTTTTCCACAATTCAATTTGAGCTAAAGTTTGGTTGGTGAATGAATTACTCATTACAAAACTTGGGTGACCTGTAGCACAACCTAAGTTTACCAAACGACCTTCGGCCAAAATGATTATATCTTTTCCTGCGATAGTATATTTATCAACTTGTGGTTTGATTTCTACTTTAGATGCGCCGTGGTTTTTGTTTAACCAAGCCATATCAATTTCGTTATCAAAGTGACCAATGTTACAAACGATAGTTTTGTCTTTCATTTTTTCGAAATGAGAACCCAAAACGATATCTTTATTTCCAGTTGTTGTGATGATGATATCAGCATTATCAATAACTGTGTTTAATTTTTTAACTTCAAACCCGTCCATAGCCGCTTGTAATGCACAAATTGGGTCGATTTCAGTAACTGTTACGATAGAACCTGCACCACGGAATGAAGCCGCAGTTCCTTTTCCAACGTCACCATATCCACAAACAACAACTCTTTTTCCGGCTAACATAATATCAGTAGCTCTACGAACAGCATCAACTGCCGATTCTTTACAGCCGTATTTGTTATCAAATTTTGATTTAGTAACCGAGTCATTTACGTTGATAGCCGGCATGAATAAAGTTCCGTTTTTCATTCTTTCATATAATCTGTGAACTCCCGTTGTAGTTTCTTCAGATAATCCTTTGATACCTGGGATCAATTCTGGATAACGGTCAAATACCATGTTGGTCAAATCGCCTCCATCATCCAAAATCATGTTCAATGGTTTTCTATCTTCACCAAAGAATAAAGTTTGCTCAATACACCAGTCGAATGATTCTTCATCAAGCCCTTTCCAAGCATATACTTGAATTCCGGCAGCAGCAATTGCAGCAGCAGCTTGATCTTGCGTAGAGAAAATGTTACAAGATGACCAAGTAACTTCAGCACCAAGAGCAATTAATGTTTCAATAAGAACAGCTGTTTGAATGGTCATGTGAAGACAACCAGCAATACGAGCACCTTTTAAAGGTTGTTCGTTTTTATAATCTGCTCTAAGTGCCATCAATCCAGGCATTTCAGCTTCTGCCAATTCAATTTCTTTTCTTCCCCAAGCTGCAAGCGAAATATCTTTCACTTTAAAAGCTACATAAGGTAATGTTTGTGTACTCATCTATTATGTATATTTGTTTTTTAAATTCTGGCGCAAAATTACAACATAGGTTTTGATTTTAATAATTTATTTTTAAAATTATGAATTGTTTAGCCATATAATCTTTTGAAAAACAGTAAAATACTAAATGCCTTTACTAAAAACCATAGCCTTAAACGATTACACACAACTGTTTGTTTGGAAAATAACCGAAACTTTAGGCGAGCTTTTTAGCAATGTTGCACTTAAAGATGTCTCACTGGCAAGAGTGGAAAGTATGAAATCCGAAAGCCACCAAAGAGGGTTTTTAGCGGTCAGAAGATTATTGATGGAAGCAGGTTATTCAGACTTTGATTTGTATTACGATGAATTTGGTAAACCACATTTAGGAAATGGCAAACACATTTCCATTTCTCATTCACATGATTTTTCGGTTATTGTTCTTAGCGATGTAAATGTTGGCGCCGATTTGGAAATCCTAAAAGAGAAAACCCTGAAACTTGCACCGCGTTATATGGATGTTTCTCATTTGGAAAATCTTTCTAGGTCGGACGAATTGATAAAAGCAACAGTCGTGTGGGGAATTAAGGAATCTGTTTTCAAAATCAAAAATGAAATAGGTATCAGTTTTAAAGACAACATCTTTGAGGATGATTTTAATTTGGAAGATAAAAAATGTGGTGTTTCACTTCAATTCAATGATAAAACCGAACGTTTCAATATTGTTTTTGAATTTATTGAAAACTATGTTTTTGTATGCGCGTTTAGCTCCATTCCGATTTAACTAGCTTCGATAAAATAATTTAAATAACAAACACATTCATTGCAATAGCCAGTATGCTAAGCACTATGCTGAAAATAGTCATATTGAAAACCGTTCTTGGGGTTAACTGTGCTAAAATCCCAACATTTACAATGGTGCAAGTAATAACTACGAATCCTAACTGGAGCATTTGTGCCAATGAGTTTCCGTTTTCTAAGATATACATTGCAGCGATTCCGCCTAAACAGCTTTGCCCAATAATGACTAGGGCTGCAAACCCAATATAACTTTGTTGAAAATCTCCCAGTGTTTTTTGATATAGTGTCATGATATTATGATTTTTATGAATTAATAGAGTAAAATTAATATGTTAAGAATCCATAAAAAATGATATAAATCATGTTTTGTAAAATTTTATGTATTTTAAAAAAGGGTTACATTTACAATCCTTAAACGAAAAACAAAGCACATGTTATATGAGCAAATTTTATCGGCCAGAAAAGAGTGCAAAAAACTTCTTGCTATTTTAATCGACCCCGATAAGGTAGTGATGAATGGCATTTCGGTTTTGACAAAAAAAATAAAGTTATCGCCTGCCACACATATTTTTGTCGGCGGAAGTTCGTTTAACGGTAATCATTTGGATGAAATAATTATAAAATTAAAATCAGAAATTAATTTACCGATTCTACTTTTTCCCGGAAATCCTTCTCAAATTTCAGCAGAAGCGGATGGAATTTTGTTCTTAATGTTGCTTTCGGGAAGAAATCCGGATTATTTAGTGGAACATCAAGTTAATGCGGTTCCTATTTTGGAAAAAACAAATTTAGAAATCATTTCTACGGGCTATATTTTAATAGAAAGCGGAAGCGAAACTGCAGTTGAACGAATAAGCAAAACAAAACCGTTACAAAAAACAAATGCAGAATATATTGCACAAACCGCAAAAGCCGGCGAATTAATAGGAAACAAAATACTCTATCTCGAGGCCGGAAGCGGGGCCTTAAATGCTGTCTCAGAGGAAATTATAAAAGAAGTTTCGAATAGAATTTCAGTTCCGTTGATTGTTGGTGGTGGGATTAGGTCCAAAAATCAAATTGATGCTGCTTATTCAGCCGGTGCCGATTTAGTTGTTATTGGAACTGCTTTTGAAAATAACATTAACTTTTTTGATAATTAATAACTTTGTCACACTGAGCCTGCCGAAGTGCCAATCCCAAATCAAAGATGTTTGAATTCATATTTAATCAATACAAAGACTATCCAACCTACGAAATCCTACTTGAAGTAATTGCTATTTTTTTCGGTTTGTTGAGTGTTTGGTATGCCAAAAAAGATAACATCTGGGTTTTCCCAACTGGAATAATAAACACAGCGATTTATGTCTATTTGCTATGGAAATGGTCTTTGTTGGGCGACATGATGATTAATTTTTACTATGTCATCATGAGTATTTATGGCTGGTATAATTGGACTCGTAAGAAAGATAATGTAGTCCAATTCAAGATTTCGAGAATGAATTCTTACGAAAAGAAAGTTTCCGTTGTCATTTTTGTGTTAACGATAGGATTTGTGTTAGCCGTTTACACATTTTTTGATAAATTTACGCACTGGACATCCTACGTTGATACCTTGGTTACAGGAATTTTCTTTGTTGGAATGTGGCTTATGGCGCGACGAAAAATCGAGAATTGGATTTTATGGATTGTTGGTGATATTATTTCGATTCCAATGTATTTCGTCAAAGGATATTCGTTTACGAGTATTCAGTATTTAATTTTTACAATTATTGCCATTTTTGGCTATTTAGAATGGAAGAGAATTTTACAACAAAAGATAATTTAATAAAACACTACGGTTTTACCGAAGCAGATTTTGAACAAATAAAGGCTTTGGATATTTCTTTGGATAAAATCGAAGGTGAACTTTTATTGTTTCAATCAGGAATCCCAAAAATTAATCTCGAAAGACCAGCTACTATAAATGATGGTATTGTAAAATTATCAAATGAAGAGTTTCAAAATTTCGCTGACTTTTTTGATGTTAGAAAAGAGAAATTAAAACTCAAAAAATTTGTTCCTGCTTCTGGAGCCGCAACAAGAATGTTTAAATTTTTAAATGAGTTTCTTATAGATTTTGACCATGAACATGAAACTATAAATGCTTACATCAACAGAAAAAAAGATAAAAATTTATCGATATTCCTTGCAGGAATTGAGAAGTTTCCATTTTATGACGAGATAAAGACAAAAGTGAAAGAACTTCATGAGGATTATTATTCTCTAGAAAGTCATGAGAAAAGTTACCAGTTTATTAAAACCATGTTGTCTCCCGAACATTTTGATTTTGCTAACAAACCAAAAGGAGTTTTAGATTTTCATAAGTATGAATCAGAAATCATAACACCGGTTGAAGAGCATTTAAATGAATGTGCATTTTATGCCTGCTCAAATTCAGTTTCGCATTTGCATTTCACAGTTTCTGATCATCATGAAGATTTGTTTAAAACCATAATTGCAAGTGTAAAACAAAAAGTTGAAGAGAAGTCTAAAATCACACTTCATGTCAGTTATTCTTATCAAGACAAAAGCACAGACACGATTGCAGTTACTCCAGCAAATGAACCATTTCGTAATGAAAACGGACGACTTATATTTCGCCCCGGCGGACACGGATCCCTGATTAATAATTTAAATAATCTTGATGCTGATGTGATTTTTATTAAAAACATAGACAATGTAATTCAGAATCATATTCAAGAAATTACCTTATATAAAAAAGGATTAGCAGGGGTTTTGATTGATTTGCAAGAACAAATCTTTAAAATTTTGGAAGCAGTTGAAAATAATGCAACTACCGAGAGTAATATCCCCGCAATAATTGATTTCATGGAGCAAAAATTGAATATTGATGTTTTGGAAGATTTTTATAAATATACTATCGAGAACAAATTAGAGTTTATAAAAACCAAATTAAACCGTCCGATTAGAGTTTGCGGAATGGTCAAAAATGAAGGTGAACCCGGAGGCGGGCCATTTTGGGTTAAAAGTTATAAAGGCAATGTCTCGCTTCAAATTGTTGAAAGTTCACAAGTTGATACTCGTAACCCTGAACAGCAGCAAATTTTGACAAAAGCAACTCACTTTAATCCGGTGGATTTAGTTTGTGCTACCAAAAACTATCGTGGTGAAAAATTTGATTTAGCACAATTTATTGACCCCAGTACAGGTTTTATTGTTCATAAAAACAACAAAGGGAAAGACTTAAAAGGCTACGAATTGCCTGGTCTTTGGAATGGTGCCATGGCGAAATGGATTACCGTTTTCGTCGAGGTTCCATTGGTTACTTTTAATCCGGTGAAAACAGTAAACGATTTGCTAAAACCTGCACATCAACCCCAAAATGGAAATTGAGAAAATAATTTCAGAACTAAATTTCAAAGCCGTTAGAAGTTCTGGTGCCGGTGGACAAAATGTAAATAAAGTTTCTTCCAAAGTAGTTTTGACTTTTGATTTGAATGCTTCTCAAGCACTTAATGAACAAGAAAAAGCATTGTTGGCAATCAAATTAGCAACCAAATTAACTTCAGAAAATCTATTAATTTTAAACTGTGACGAAGACAGAAGTCAACTTAAAAATAAGGCAATAGTCACTAAGCGATTCTTAGATTTCATTAAAAAGGGATTGATTGTTCCAAAAAAAAGAAAAGAAACCAAAGTTCCCCATTCTGTTATCGAAAAACGAATAAAGGAAAAAAGAAATACATCCGAAATTAAAGAAACTAGAAAGAAACCAAAATTGTAAAATCTAACAGTCTAAAAATCTAAAATCTAAAAATCTTTTTTTATTTTTGTCCCGTCTCAAAAGGGGTGCTCTAAATAACGAGCTGAGATTATACCCAATGAACCTAGAACAGGTAATGCTGTTTAAGGATTTGACAAAAAACTAAAGTGAACGTTAGTTATTGTCAAGAGTATCATTTAATTTTTAACAAAGAATAATTACCTCTTTTTATTCGTGACTTTTTTACGAATGAAAAATTTATTTAAACAAAGTACGATGTACGATGTACGAAGTTCAAAGAAGAGCAAAATAGTTTTCTCTATTTTCTTTTCTCTATCTTCTTTTTGCTCTTTTTCACAAGAAAAGATACAGGACACTATCAAAGTCAGACAACTAGATGAGGTTTTGGTTTCAGGTGTTAGGGCTGGTAAAAAGAATCCCGTTACGTATACTAATGTGACCAAAGAAGAAATTGCTCCGCGAAATCTAGGGCAGGACATACCAATATTATTAAATTACTTACCTTCGGTTGTCACCACAACTGATGCCGGAAATGGGGTTGGTTACACCTATTTGCGTGTTCGTGGTGCAGATGGATCAAGGATTAATGTAACCCTCAACGGAATTCCGTTTAATGATAGTGAAAGTCAGGGAACTTTTTTTGTGAACTTGCCCGATTTTGCTTCATCATTAGAAAGTGTTCAATTGCAGCGCGGCGTTGGAACTTCAACAAATGGTGCCGGAGCTTTTGGGGCAAGTTTAAACATGCAGACAAAATCATTTCAGGAAAAAGCTTATGCAGAAATTGCCAATTCTGCGGGAAGTTTTGGCACGCGCAAACACACATTAGCTTTTGGAACAGGATTACACAATAATTTTGAAATGAACGCACGCTTGTCAAATATTGCCTCAGATGGGTTTATTGATCGTGCTTCTTCTAAAATGTTTGGCTATTTTTTTAATGCCAATTATATTACTAAAAAAAGTCAAATTAAATTCTTTGCCTTTGGCGGAAAAGAAAAAACCTATCAGGCTTGGTATGGCCTCGAAGATCCAGAAAAGTTAGAAAACGACCGAACCTATAATGTTGCCGGAATATATACTGATGAGTTTGGCAACACCAAATTCTATGATGATGAAACTGATAATTATACACAAAATCATTTCCAGTTGCATTGGTCCGAAAAATGGTCCGAAAAATGGACATCCAACATAGCGCTTCATTACACTTTAGGGAAAGGGTATTTTGAACAATACCGTGAAGATGAAACATTGGCTGGCTATAATTTGCCTGATTTTAATGGAAATTTTACTTCTGATTTAGTTCGAAAAAGATGGCTTGATAATGATTTTTTTGGGGCAACTTTCTCGCTAAATTATAGAACAAAAAAAACAGATATTTTGATTGGTGGTGCTGCAAATCGATATCTTGGCAATCATTTTGGGGAAGTAGTCTGGACACAATTTTACACTCCCGATACCAATAGGTATTATGATAATATTGGAAACAAAGATGATGTTAATTTCTATGTAAAAGCCTCGCAAACATTTGGAAAAATAAACTTCTTTACTGATTTACAATACCGAATGGTTTTTTATGAAGCTACCAGTTTTCGTTTTGATGATGTAAACGATACGTTTCTATTTTTCAATCCTAAATTAGGTGTGAATTATCAATTAAATTCCAAAAATGAAATTTATGCTTATGCTGGAATTGCCAATAAAGAACCAAGACGAGATGATTATGAAAACGGCAGTGTAAAACCGGAACGGTTATTTGACTATGAATTGGGGTGGAAATACAGCGCTAAAAATCTAACTGTAAATGCTAATGCTTTTTACATGAACTACAAAGATCAGTTGGTTTTAACCGGCGCATTAAACGATGTAGGTTCGCCAATATTTACAAATAGCGGGAATAGCTATCGTTACGGCATTGAAATTGAATCGGTAATCAAATTAATCAACAAGCTGACTTTTCAGCAGAACATTATTTTGAGTCAGAATAAAAATAGGGATTTCTATTTTCAGCGTGATGGAGTTTTACAGAATCTGGGCAATACAAATATTGCTTTTTCACCTGATATTGTTTTTGGAAACGTCACAACGTATTCACCAATAAATAATCTAAATCTCACCGTGTTGAATAAATTTGTTGGAAGACAATTTATGGGAAACATAGATTCTGAAACATCAGTTCTGAAAGCCTACAACATTCACGATTTGAACATTACATATTTATGGAATATTAATAAAGGAATTAAATCTATTCTCTTTTCAGGATTGGTGAACAATATATTTGATTGTAAATATGAATCGAACGGCTATTTTTATACGTATGATGATGATTTTTCTACACCTGGAGTTATAACAACTATTGAAGGGGCAGGATATTATCCACAAGCAGGAATTAATTTTTTAATTGGAGCAACCCTTAAGTTTTAAAAGCAAAAAGTTCTCTTCATTTTTTAATGAGAGGGCTTTTTGTTAATTGGTAACGTATAAATAACCGCCACTAACTTCTGCGCGATATTGTTTCATAGGATATTGTTGTCCCGGAGATTGTCCGCTATATAAATTATAAGTTGTGTTGTCACAATTACATTTTGCGTCGATTCCTGTTATTGTCATAGGAGATGTACAGATATTAAAAGCTTGGTTTGGGCAAGCCATATCAAAAGCATTGAATCCCGCACCTGTATTAAAGATAACAACACCTCTCGCTCCTTGTGATAAATCGACAAAAGGAGTGCCCCCGGCAAATGTTAGACTATTATATTGAGGTAAGCTAAGGTTTAATGACATATTTACTTGGTAATTGGGTATGTTTGGATTGTTATTATTAAATCTTCCACTATCACAACTAAATAGGGAAGGTAAAAGCAGTAATACAATATAAATTTTTTTAGCCATACCTAATAGTTTGTTTTTTTTGAATTGTTTCACCAGTTCGCTAATGCTCGTGTTAATAATCTTCGATTTCATATTTTTTTTAAAATACAATAGCAAAACAAATTTAAATTAATTAACTTTGACAGGCGTTACAAAACGTAAACAAATTTGAAATAAATTAAAAAATAATATCTTTGCAAAAAGAAATCCCGTTGCGATGGGATTTTTTCTATTTATATAAAAGAGGAAATAATGAGTACAGTATCATATTATACAGCTGAAGGATTAAAAAAATTAAGAGAGGAATTAGACTATTTAAAAAGCATTGAAAGACCTAAAGCTTCACAAGCTATTGCGGAAGCTAGAGATAAAGGAGACTTGTCTGAAAATGCAGAATACGACGCAGCAAAAGAAGCTCAAGGAATGCTGGAAATGAGAATTGCCAAACTTGAAGAAGTGCATTCAAACGCCCGACTGATAGACGAAACGCATCTTGACGTTTCAAAAGTATTGGTTTTATCTAATGTAAAAATTAAAAACCAAGCCAATGGAATGGAGTTAAAATATACATTGGTTGCTGAGAGTGAAGCCGATTTAAAGTCGGGGAAAATTTCTGTTACTTCTCCAATTGGTAAAGGATTACTAGGGAAATCAGTTGGGCAAATAGCTGAAATTACGGTTCCAAATGGAAAATTAATCTTTGAAGTTTTGGAAATTTCAAGAGATTAACTTTTTGTCACCTTGAGCGTATCCTTATGTTTCGGTAGAAGGTTTATAAAAAACAAAATTCTTAATGAGTTCAATATTTACAAAAATAGTTAACGGTGAAATACCTTCTTATAAAATAGCTGAGGATGAAAATTATTTGGCTTTTTTAGATGTAAATCCAAATGCAAAAGGACATACGCTTTGTATACCAAAACAAGAAATCAACAAGATTTTTGATATGGAGGAGGATTTGTATTTAGGCTTAATGAAATTTTCCAGAAAAGTAGCTAAAGCCGTTGAAAAAACCATTCCTTGCAAAAGAATTGGTGTTGCTGTAGTTGGCCTTGAAGTCCCACACACGCACGTGCATTTGATTCCGCTTCACGATATGGACGATATGCGTTTTCAAAGAAAAGTGAAATTATCCGGAGATGAATTTGAGCAATTAGCTTCGGCTATTCGAAGTAATTTGTGAAACTAAATTCTCGATTTATTGAGAATTTTTTTATGTCTTTTTAAAAGAAACCTGCATTGTTGTTCCTTTTCCAATTTCAGACTGCAAGACTTTTATTTTCCCTTTGTGGTATTCTTCCACGATACGTTTGGTCAGAGATAAACCTAATCCCCAACCACGTTTTTTTGTAGTAAAACCAGGTTCAAAAATGCGTTTGAATTGATTTTTTGGAATTCCATTTCCGGTATCGGTAACTAAAATTTTGACCAAATTATTGTCGTTCTCAATCACTACTGAAATTTTGCCTTTGCCTTTCATGGCATCGATAGCATTCTTTACTAAATTTTCAATCGTCCAACTGTGAAGTGCCGGATTTAGAGAAACCATAATAGGTTTTTTAGGTGCTTTAAAAGAAAATCCCACTTGTTTTGAAAACCTTGATTTCAGATAATCAAATGATTGTTCCGTTTCTTCAATAATATTCAGACGTTCCAAAACAGGCTCAGACCCAATTTTTGAAAATCTGTCCGTAATGGTTTGTAATCGGTTGATGTCTTTTTCAATTTCTGCAATTGTTGTTTCGTCTACATTATCTGCTTTCATTATTTCCAACCAACCTATTAATGAAGATAATGGTGTGCCAATTTGGTGCGCCGTTTCTTTTGCCATTCCTGCCCAAAGTTTGTTTTGAGTGGCCATTTTATTACTACGGTAGAAATTGTATACAACACCTCCAAAAAGAACAATAATCAGTATTAAAGCTATTGGATAATATTTGAGTTTGTTTAGCAGTGAAGAGTCACCATAATATAGCTGATGCGTCTGCTTTTCAGAAATTTGCATAATAATGGGTTCATTCTGATTTTTTAATTTTTGTAGAAACGCATACAGTCTGACTTTGTCTTTTAAAATATCGGGGTCAATATTGTTGGTATTTATAATAGAATCTTTTTCGGTGACTATTATAGGAATATTAGATTCCTGTATAATTTGAAACGGAAGCTCCATGTCGACATCAGCGTTCGGATCAGCACTATTTATTTTTTTTTGTGCTAATGCCCAATTCTGCATCTTGACGCGCTCTTCGTTTTTGAATATCTGAAAAAAAGTATAGGTGTTCCATAAAATCATAATTACAATGACAAAGGAAGTCATAATGATAATCCAACGGGTAAGGTTTCGTTTTTCGGAAAACAGCATTGACAAATTTTTTATAAATATAATTAAAAGTATTAAAGATTAAACTTATTACATTTGTAAAAAAGATCAAAATACGATGCTCAGTTTCGAACCACACACACTTTCTCCGGCACAGTTACAAGGCTATCTACAAAGCGCAGTTGCGCCAAGACCAATTGCTTTTGCTAGTACGGTGGATAAGTATGGCAAACCCAATTTGTCGCCATTTAGTTTCTTTAATGTTTTTAGTTCTAATCCGCCAATTTTGGTTTTTTCACCCGCACGTCGCGTTAGAAATAACACCACAAAACATACACTCGAAAATTGTCAAGCGACCAAAGAAGTTGTTATCAATGTGGTGAATTATGGTATAGTACAGCAAGCATCATTGTCGAGTACCGAATACCCCGATGGTGTAAATGAATTTCTGAAATCTGGATTAACAATGTTGCCTTCTGATATGGTAAAGCCTTATCGCGTTGCCGAAAGTCCGGTGCAAATGGAGTGCAAAGTCAACGAAATTATTGCTTTGGGAAATCAAGGAGGTGCCGGAAATTTGATTATTTGCGAACTAGTTAAAATCCACATCCATGAAAATATTTTGGATGACAAAAATATGATAGACCAACGCAAAATTGATTTGGTTTCACGACTGGGTGGTAATTGGTATTCACGTTCCAATCAAGGTTTGTTTGAAGTCGAAAAACCTTTGACAACATTAGGAATAGGAGTAGATGAAATTCCGGATTTCATCAAAAAAAGCGCTGTTTTTGACGGTAACGATTTGGGGAAACTAGGTAATATAGAAGCATTGCCAACACAAGAAGAAATTACTATATTTGTAAAGCAAAATTTTGCAGTTAAAGGTGTTTTGAGTTCGGATGATGAAATGAAAATTCACCAAAAAGCAAAAGAATATTTGAATAATAATGACGCGCTTTCGGCTTGGAAAGTGCTTTTAGCAAAATAATAATTATGGAAGTTACAGGTAAAATTAAGGTAATTAATGCTGAGCAACAAGTGAGTGCCAGTTTTAAAAAAAGAGAATTGGTTGTGGCAACGGAAGAGCAATATCCACAATTTATCAGCATTAACTTTGTGCAGGACAAATGTGATTTGTTGAACAATTACAATGTAGGTGATGCTGTAAAGGTGTCGATTAATTTAAGAGGGAGAGAATGGGTAAATCCTCAAGGAGAAACCAAATATTTCAACGATATTCAAGGTTGGAGAGTAGAGAAACTGCAAGCTGAAGCTCCAAGTGCTACAGCAATGGCTCCAATACCACCGGCGGAAGCTTTTGCACCGGCAACCAACTTCAACGAAGAGGAGCACGACGATTTACCTTTCTAGTTTTTTCTGAACCACTAAGAACACTAAATTTACACAAAGCTCACGAGGATTTGTTTAAGTTTAGTGTTTTTTTGTGTCCTTTGTGCATTCTTTGTGTCCTTCGTGGTTAAATCATTACTATGTACTTTTTATCCAAAGAGTTATATTTCCCGCCAGTTGAAGAAGCTTCCATAGAAGGTATTGTTGCTATTGGTGGCGATTTGTCTGTGGAGCGATTGCAACTTGCTTATCGTAGTGGAATTTTTCCTTGGTTTAATGAAGACGAACCCATATTATGGTGGTCTCCACCTGAAAGAATGGTAGTTGTTCCCTCTATTTATAAAGTTTCTAAAAGCATTCGGAATCTGCTTAATCAAAATAAATTTAAAGTTACGTTTAATCAAAACTTTCGCGATGTAATTATTGGTTGTCAGCAAATTGATCGACCTGGTCAGAATGGCACTTGGCTTTCCGATGATTTTGTGGAATCCTATACCAAACTTCACGAAATGGGAATTGCTAAATCGGTTGAGGTTTGGCAAAATGATGAATTGGTCGGCGGTTTATATGGTGTTGATTTGGGACACCTATTCTGTGGCGAAAGTATGTTTTCCAAAGTGCCTAATGCAAGCAAAATTGGATTTGTTACGCTGATAAATTATCTAAAAGAAAACAATTATAAACTCTTGGATTGCCAAGTGCATAATGACCATTTGGAAAAACTTGGTGCTTTTGAAGTTTCAAGAGATGTTTTTATTAGAGTATTAAAAAGTTAGTCACAGTATTTAGCCACAGTTTACAGTAAATTTCTGCAAATTAAGACTGCGACTGAAAACTACTTCCTTTTCCAACATTCTTTCACATGATCATTAACCATTCCTGTTGCTTGCATATGAGCGTAAACAACTGTTGAGCCCACAAACTTAAATCCTCTTTTTTTTAAATCTTTACTCAACGCATCTGAAATTTCATTAACCGCAGGGACATCATTCAACGTTTTTGGATTATTGTCCATTGGTTTTCCATCGGTAAAACCCCAAATATAGTTGGAGAAACTTCCAAATTCTTTTTGTATTTCCATAAAAGCAATCGCATTGGTAATGGTGCCTTTTATTTTTAATCCGTTTCGGATGATTCCGGCATCCTGCATCAGTCTTCCGATTTCGGCATCACCATATCGCGCTATTTTTTTATAGTTAAATTGGTCAAAAGCTTTACGGAAATTATCACGTTTTTTCAAAATTGTATACCAGCTCAAACCTGCCTGAAAAGTTTCCAAAACTAAAAACTCAAATAGTTTATCGTCCTCATAAACCGGATTTCCCCATTCGTTATCATGGTAGTCTCTATATAAATCATCTTTTTCACACCAGGAGCAGCGTGTTTTATTTTCCATCTTTGGCAATATATTTATTGATAAAATTATGGCCCAAATAAATCATAGGTGTCATTAAAACCGCAATAGCGAGTTTAATCGAATAGCCTGTCATGGCAGAAAGAAAAAAGGTTTTTGTATCCATAATACCAGGTAACCAAAAGGCAATTCCCAAAACAATAAAACTATCAAACAATTGCGAAATCACCGTTGAACCGGTACTTCGTAACCATATCATTTTGTTTCCCGTTTTTCTTTTAAAAAAATGAAAAATACTAACGTCTATCAATTGCGAAATCAAAAAGGCAGTTATACTTCCAACTATTATCAATTGGCTTTGACCAAAAACGGCATTAAACTGCAATGTCGAAACGGAACTAATTCCAGAGGATGGAATTTTCATTGCAAAGAATAATATGATAAATGTATAAGCAATCAAGCAAGCTGTGATGATCGAAAGTTTGCGAACGCCTTTTTCACCAAAATATTCATTGATTAAATCGGTTGTTACAAAAACAATCGGCCAGGGTAATATACCAATACTCATAACGGCCGGACCAACATCAATTAGTTTACCGCCGATAAGTTCTGCTACAACGGCATTTGTTATAAATATTCCTGCTAGAATAACATATACAATATCTTTTTTAGATTGAAACATCTGATTTGATTTTGATAAATAAAAAAACCTCTACAAAAGTAAAGGTTTTTTATTTATAGATTGAAGGTTATTTTACCACCAGCCATACACTTTATATACAACGCTTGGTTGGTGATTTCCATAAGCTACACCGATGTCGCGAGCGGCTTTGATAGTTGCTTTTTGGATATCCACATTGTCTTGTTGTTGTTTCATTTGGAATTTCCATTCACGTTGATCCAACTCTTTTACACGTTGTGCTATTTTAGTTGACAAGGCCAAAGCTTCTTTGTAACAAGATGCTCCTGGCTCAATTTGAGAAAGAATTCCTCCGGCATTTTCAGCGCTAGATAAATCTTGTGCTGCATTCCAAGCCGTCGTTGCTTCCATCAAACGTTGTTTACACTCTCTATCAATTTGTTTTTGATAAATAGGCGCTACTGCATCCATTGCTTTGTCGTAACATGCTTTGCATACTTCAGGAACACCTGTCAATTTCATGATGGCATCTTCAAATTTGTTTTGTGCAGCCATAGTTTGAGCATCTTTAAGGATAAAATCACATTTACTGTTGTAGTATTCCATGATTTTATTTTTCCCTTTTTCGATAAACGTTTGGTATACGGGATCTTTGGTTTTCAATCCATTTAATGCAGCGATATAGGCTTTCGTTTCGTTAGTTCCCACTCCTTTTAAGGTAACGGATTGACTAGAAAATAAGGTGCCATCTATACCATCACCAATATATAAGGTAACTTCTAAAGTATACGCATGCATGGGTGGAGCAGTTGGCGTAATGTCTTTCGTTAGCACTGATATATTCGTTGTCATGATAAATCTAGAATTCGAAGAACCGCCTAGGCCGTTGGCTGTTGCTATTTGAGACAATTTATTTGTTAAGCTTGCTTTAACAGCAGGAGTTATACCTTCTATTTGATCTGGGATATAAGCTGTAAGCGCAATACGAGCGCCATCGTCAGATTTCCCAACCGTGTTTTGTGACGAAGCTGTCAACGAAAAACCTAGGACACAGATTGCTAAAAGTAATTTTTTCATAAGTATATAATTTTATTTTTCTCCGATTACGATAGCCGCTTGCCCCAATCCTTTCATGGTTAATTTGGCTGTGATTTGGTATTTTTCTTTTAAGAATTTTTGTAAGCCTTTGGCCCATCCTCTAGTGTCTTGTGCTTTTCCGTTTGCATCCATTAAGGCAATACGAACTTGCTCAAAGAACATTTTGTTCTCAGATGATTCAGTAGTACTAAATCTTCCTTTAACGGTGTTGTCAGAAACCCATTTTTCTATGATTGAACCTAATTCTTCTCCTTCGTATTCGGTTTCTAAATCACCTTCAAATGAGTCGAATTTTTTAATTCTCATAGTTACTTCTCTACCATTTTCGAACATGTCTTCGAAGTGTTTTTGAAGTAATCCATTAAAGTTGTCTAAGTGCGATAAAACCGCAGTTTCTAACATTATAGGTAGTGGAGCGCCAATTAAATCATTTCCAGTACCAGAAGCACCTGCTACGTTTTTGTCGGTATAGGCGTCAAATCCAGCCAAATCAAAAGTTACTGATTTTTTTGGTCCGAAGGAGTTAATTTTCCAGTTGATTTGCATCCAGATATCTGCTTTGGCCACACTTTTTAATTTATCTACTGGGCTTTCGCTAATTCCAGATCCCGTTTTACTGCTAGTCATCGCGTTTTCAGCCGCTTCTGATTCAATCGATTTTAATGTTTGTTCTAAAGATTTCAATTGAAACCCACGAGCAGCCATCAATTCTCCCAATTTATTCATCACCAACGTCAATTCGGTATTTTCTTGTACTGCACGTTTGTAATCACAAATTTTAATTTTAGAACCTTGATTGTCAAATTCTATAAAAAAACCGTTGTTAATACACCAGTTGTCACTTGGTACTACCATAATAAGCGGTTTTTTTGCTTGAGCAAATGATTCAATTGCTACTAAAGCAAAAAGGGAAACTATT
The DNA here is from genome assembly GCF_049318325.1 of Flavobacterium sp. Taxonomy (GTDB): domain Bacteria; phylum Bacteroidota; class Bacteroidia; order Flavobacteriales; family Flavobacteriaceae; genus Flavobacterium. The sequence continues at coordinate 29,068 of NZ_JBMOGQ010000011.1, forward strand.
AAATATTTAAAGTTAATTTTCATACGTTTTTGTTTATTGTTTTATAATGTTATCAGCAATCAATTTGGCTTTTAACTCTGCACGTAAAATACGTACAACCAAACCATTGGTAACGCTTTCCTTCATTTTTTTACGATCACGATTGATTTTATCACCAATGCGCTCGTCGCGAAGAGATACGTAGTTTTTGTATTCGCCGCCATCTGCAAAGAAAGCATTGAAATAATCTTCATATTTTTCTTCTGCATTTACCTCAAAAATCAACGGTTTTTGATTGCATTCTTGTTTGCCTTCACGAATTCCTTTGAAAATCACATCACGCATAGCATTCTTTTTTGCTTGTTCAACAGCATCCGCACGATTTCTGCCGTTACCCCAAGCTTTCAAAGTTTGTGATCCATCTAATTCTACCCCTAAACATTCTGTTTTATAGGAGTAATATCCAGCTGTTTTTTTCTGAGCTGTAGCACTAAATGTAAGCACTAACACTACTAAAGTTGCAATTATTTTTTTCATTTTTCTTACGATTAAAATCCTGCAGACAATCCTTTTATTATACCGGCATTTTCTAAATCTTTACGCAAATCTTCTTTGCGCACAGAAATCAAAACCCCAATTTTGTACTCTTTACCCACTTTCATTCGGTCTTCAGCGGCTACAGCCCCATCATTGGTCAAAGAAACGAATTTCATATATTTTCCTCCATCAGCAAAAAAAGCATCAAAAAAGTCTGCTTTTTCGTCTTGTAAGTTTGGGTTGTTAGTTAAGGGTGATTGACCAGGGACACGATCTTTACCTGCATATCCTCTGAAGATAATTCCGTGTACGGCATTCTTTTTGGCTTGCTCTATGGCTACATCTGGTTTTTTTGAATAGGACCAAACTTTGATCAAATAAGTACCTGCAACTCCTTGTTGAACTGCCTCAATTTCATAACGCCAATTGTTGGTGTCTTTGTCTGCTTTTTTTCTTGCCTGTGCATTTCCAATAAAAGGAAAAGTAACAACAGCAAGAAGAATAATTAATAGTTGTTTCATTTTTGTTTTGTTTTTAAGATTAATAAAAGACCATTCCCTTGCCTAGACAAAGGAATGGTTGAAAAAATTACTTAATTTGACGAATTAATAAACCAGAGTAGTATTTACTTCCACCTTTGAATGTTGTTCTATCAATCGCTCCCTCTACCGGTACTTCGTCACCCAAATTGAAATTATTATCCCAAATTTTGTCCCCGTCCACTTTAATAGTTCCAATTCTTTTGTATTCAATTTTACCTGTTTTTTCATCCATTACTGCTTCCAAAACTTCAAATTTATCACCACCTTCTAAACCTTCTTTCAAACCAATTTTAGCCGTAATAGGGTCTCCCGTAAACAAAGGCACTTTTGGTTTAAATACATCATAGTTTTTTTGCAATTTCGCAAAAACTTTATCAATGTTTCGTGTAACCGAAAGGTTTATGATTTGGTCTTCTGTCCTTTTTTCTTTTAAAGAGAATGTCACTAATGTAGTTGCTTTTTGTGAACCCACAAATTCCATCTGGAACAAATCAGTATTATTGTCAAATTTGGCTTTTTTAGCTGGTGTCATATCGCTTTTTTCACCATACATTTCGCCGTAGAATATGCCTTCAACCTCTGCATTCCATTTTAATTTATACAAATAAGAAGTGGTCCAAACAGAATAACCTTCTTTACCTTTTTCGTATGCTTTTTGTGCGGCTTTTACCCCCATTGTGCGCACCAATTCGTTTGCATTATTCAAGGATAAAATAATGCCATCACGAATTGCTCTTGCAATGGGCTCGTTTTCTACGAATTTCATTTTAGAAACTACAACAAAAGTATTGTTGATTAATTCAAATCCTGCTGATTGTAACAAAGATTTTCCATCACTAGATGCAGCAGCTGTTTTAGTATCTAAAAATGAAGCATTAAAAGCACCACGGTCCCCAATTAAATTGTAATCAAAACTTCCATCTGCTTGTCGGTTATACCATTTGGCAACTAATTTTTTAGCAATTTGCTGTTCTTTGAAGTATTTTTCAATTACCTCAGGTGTTTTAGCTTCTATAGTATCATTTGAATATTTAGCTGGGTTAAATGATTTTTCACCAATATTATGATTATCATATTTGTTTGGGAATGGCGCACCATAATAGGCATTAATTACTTGGTCTTTTTTTGGAAAATCTGAAGATTCAATCAAAATAGTATGTAAGGAACTTCTTCTGTATTTGGTTTCCTTCATTTCTTTTTGACTTTGCTGAGCAAAAAGCATGGAAGCACTTAATGCAGCAATTGTGGTAATAAAAATACGTTTTGTCATAATAATTGGTTTTTGTTTAAATTGGTTTTTGTTAAGTTTGATATTATTCTTAGAATAAACAACCTAAAGAAAATTGTATCACAGAGTTGCTGGCTCTTTTGTTATCATCACCAGTTGCGCCCGTATCGGTTAAACCTAAATTATATCTACCTTGAATAAACACTCCATTTTTAAACTCGTAATTTAATCCAGCGTTTAATCCAAAATCTAAAGTTTTAATCCCTTTAATTTTATCATTAGAGTCATTTGTCTTGTTTTTAGCAGAAATCAAAAAGCCAACTTGAGGGCCAGTTTCCAAATATAATCCTTTTAAAACAGGGAATTTTGCCAAAACGGGCAATGTGATATAATTTAATTTATATCTACTAAATCCAGGCACTGAACCAACAGTTGTTCCTTGGCCAGAGTACAATAACTCAGGTTGTATAGAAAATTTATCAGAAACAATAATTTCTGCTAACATACCAATGTGTACACTAGTTCTAATTCCTAAATCTAAATCATCAACATCTCCCATTAAGTTGGAAACATTTAATCCCCCTTTGATACCCAGTTTAATACCTTCATCAAGTTTAGATTTTTGAGAAAATACTGAAATAGTACAAAAAGTAACAAATAATAAAATAATTTTCTTCATAGAATAAATTTTAGTTAATAAAAATTAAGTGTAAATATTTAGTTAAATTTAAAAAGGCTCAAATATATACATTTATTTATTTAAGAATCATTTTGTTAAAAAAATAATAAAAAGTTAATATTATAAAAAGAGTACTCATCCTAATTAATATTTTTTTTGAATTAAAAAAGCAGTGATTAACTAAAAAGATTTATTTGCCAAAAGTTACTTTTAAAAATTATGCAAGCAGTTGAAATGATTTCAACTATTTTTTTGATTTGATTTTTCATTACTTTTGGTAAAACAAATTAACTAATGAAAAAAATAATTTTAACATTGATTACGATTGCTCCTATATTTATGGTAAATGCACAAGCAAATCAGAATGCCTTCCTAAATGATTGGACCGGACCTTATGGTGGTGTTCCAGCATTTACAGATTACAAACTTCAAGATTTAAAATCGGCACTCGAATTTGCCATTAAAGAAAAATTGAATGAGATTAATAAAATTGCTAACAATCCAAAGCCAGTTACTTTTACTAATACTATTTTGGCTTTAGAAAAAGTGGGTAAGAGATACAATCAAATTTATGCCGTTTTCGGGATTTATAGTGCTAATATGAACAGCCCTGAATTTGAGCCCATTGAAGCCGAAATGACACCTAAATTTTCAGAATTAAATAGCAAGTATTACCAAAACGCAAAACTTTTTAGCAGAATAGCCAAAGTTTATAATGATCCTGCAACAAAAAAATTAACTAGTGAGCAGCAACGATTGGTTTGGTTATACTATTCCAACTTTGTTCGAGAAGGAGCAAAAGCTGATGCAAAAAGTAAAGCTAGAATAGCCCAAATTAATAAAGAATTAGCGGCTTTATTTACCAAGTTTAGTCAAAATCAATTGGCTGACGAAGGCAATTATTATTTAGAACTAAAAGATGAAGCCGATTTTGATGGCTTACCTGATGAATTAAAAAATGCTGCTATTGCTGATGCCAAAGATAGAAAACAGAATATAATGGGTTGCATTGCCAATACACGTTCTTCTATCGAACCGTTTTTGACTTTTTCAAACCGCAGAGATTTGAGACAAAAAGCCTTTGAGATATTTACTAGTCGTGGAGATAATGACAATCCTAATAACAATAATACTACTTTAGTTCA
>NZ_JBMOGQ010000012.1:0-31696 GCF_049318325.1 Flavobacterium sp.
TGATCTAACTCGTGAGCGTGTGCGTCAAATTAAAGAAAAAGCAATCCGTAGATTAAAAAACACTTCAAGAAGTAAAATATTAAAAACATATTTAGGGTAAATTTAGACGTAAAGTCGAATGTCTTAATGTCAAAACTCCGAAAGTATTTCGGAGTTTTATTTTTTTTTAACCTGAACTTGTTTCAGGTTCTTTAGTCAATTTGCAATATTTATGTCGTGCCCTTTCAGGTCAGGCTTTCCGCAGTAGACGGTACTTGCTCCAATCCTTCACGCAATCTCTGCTAAAATTCAAACCAAACTTTCTTTGCGAACTTTGCGTAATAACTTTGTGAACTTTGCGGTTAAAATTTTACTTTTGCTTAAACAACACACAACATGAAAAACACACTTATTGCACCTTCTATACTTGCAGCTGATTTCGCCAACTTACAACGCGATATCGAAATGATAAATAATAGTGAAGCCGATTGGTTTCATATTGATATTATGGATGGTGTTTTTGTTCCGAATATTTCATTCGGAATGCCGGTTTTAGAGGCAATTACTAAACATGCAAAAAAAACCATTGATGTTCACTTGATGATAGTTGACCCTGATAGATATATCAAAACTTTTGCAGCATTAGGTTCTACTATTTTAACCGTTCACTATGAAGCTTGCAACCATTTACACAGAACTTTACAAGCCATAAAAGCAGAAGGCATAAAAGCCGGCGTTGCACTAAATCCTCATACTAATATTGATTTATTAGAAGATGTCATAAATGATATTGATATGGTTTGCATTATGAGTGTCAATCCTGGTTTTGGTGGACAGTCTTTTATTGAAAATTCGTATTCCAAAATTGAAAAACTAAAAGCATTAATTACCAAAAAAAACACTTCAACATTAATTGAAATTGACGGAGGCGTTACTGATAAAAATGCGGCCCAGTTAGTAAAAGTAGGTGCCGATATACTTGTAGCCGGAAATTTTGTTTTTAAAGCTACAAATCCAACAAAAACTATTGCCGATTTAAAAAAAGTGACAAGTTTCTAAACTTATATTAGCAGGATTGACTTCGTCTTTCCCTCAAAGCTCCGCTTTGAAAATAAACAGCAGAAAAAATACTCAAGCTTGCTTGGACATTTTTTCTGCTGTTTTGTTTATTCGTGACCGCGAAGGGGACAAAACCCGTGTATTTATTTATATCTCGTTATTCGTTAAAACCTTTGTAATAAAGGTAAAATAATATTATGTAAGTAACTGAGAATAATAAAACACAATTGAGTACAGCTTTGGTTGAGTAAATGTTAAGTAGATTATTTTTTTTAAATAACTTTGCAATCTTCTAAGAATTAGTCAAAATTATGGCAACTTTAAAATATCTTTTACAGAGCAAAAGTGAAAATTCTCAAATATATATCCGATATTCTATCAACAGAAAGAAGGTGCTATGGAGAAAGTCGGGTTTTATAATTGACGCAAAATATTGGAGCGATTCACTTTCACAGCCGTTGCAAAAAACTGATTCTTTAAAAAATTTAAAATCAAAATTAGATAAACTAAATGTTTTTATAAATGAAGCATACAATGAAGCTGTTGGAAATGGTGTTGAAATAACTACTGAATGGTTGCAACTTCAAATTGATTCTTTTAACAATAAAGTACCTGTTGTTGAATTAGATATTTTGTCTAATTATATTCAAAAATTTATAGATGAAGCACCGTATAAGCAAAATCAACGAAAGGAACTAGGTCTAAGTAAAGGTCGAATCCAAAACATTAAACTGTTTAAAAACACTGTGCTAAAATATGAAGCTGAGATGTTGAAAGGTAAAAGTTTATTAGTAAAGAACGTTGATTTACAATTTATTGAAAAATATAAAATATGGATGTTTAGCAAGGGATATTCAACTAATTATGTTGGTAAAAACATTGCTAATTTCAGAACTATTTGTCGTGACGCTTTTAAAAATGATATTGAAATATCAACACAAGTTAAAAATATTAAAAGTATATCCGAAAGTAAAGAACCCGAAAATATCGTTTTCTTAACCGAAGAAGAGCAAGAAGAAATCAAAAAAGCGTCACTTAATAGAGAAGCATTAATAAATGCTCGTAAATGGTTATTATTGGGATGTTTGATTGGTCAGAGAGCTAGCGATTTACTAAATATAACAAAGAGTAATATTAAAGTAATTGGCGATGCTAAAATTATAGAATTAAAACAAAAAAAAACTGGAAAACTAGTAGCTATTCCATTGCTTCCAGATGCTATTGAAATAATTGAAAGCGGAATGCCGTATAAAATTTCATTACCTAGATTTAATGAGTATATTAAAGATGTTTGTAAAGAGGCAAACATAAACACGCAAACAAAATGGAGAAAAAAACAAAAGCAAGGAGAACCTAGCATTATGGTTATTAGTCCAAAGTATGAAGCTATTAGTAGTCATGTTTGCAGACGTTCATTTGCAACTAATTTTTATGGACACATACCAACTCCAGTTTTAATGAATATTACTGCACATAGTTCCGAAAAAATGTTTTTATTGTATATAGGAAAGACAACCTATGACAATGCGTTACATATGTTAGAATTGTTTGGTAAACTAGCAACAAATAAAGAAAATGCAAAAAAATGAAGGCATCTAAATTAACTAAATTTTACGATAATATTGACAAGTATCGCCCATTTGAAAGAGTTAGAAAATTAAAAAAGTTAACTGAAAATTTTGACAACAACTTAATGGAATCTCTTCAATTAGATTTCTTTCTTTATTATTTAGATAAAATGGAAGCAAAAACAATTGAATCAAATTTATATGATACTGAAAAAGTTAAATATTTTTTTGATGAAGTAAAATCATCAAAAAAAATTGGGTGTTCATTTAATGCTTTTGTTGATGAGTACATTATAAATTTCGATTATGATATTATTTCGGAAACTATTGATAAAACTACTGAATTTTCTGAAGAGCTATGGATTAACAATGTTTATATTGTAACTGTTGAAACCGAACATGGTAAGGCTGTTAAAAGGATTAACAATCGTAGATTGTTAAAAATGAAAGAGCAAGAGAAAGAAAAGCAAAAAGATAAAGAAGAAAATCTATTCGATTATAGTGATTCAACCATAATAAAAAAAATAATTATTCTTTCTAAATTAGGTGTACTAGAACACTTAAAAAAATCAACACCACTTGGAATCTCAACCAACAGTCTAGCCTCTATTTTAAGCTCTATTACTGGTGCAAAAACAGTTTCTATTCAGCCAGTATTGAATCCGCTTCTAAACGAAGATATTGAAAACAAGAATCATCCATTTAAGTCTGAAAAAACGGTAAAGTCAGTTGAACAGCAGTTGGTTAATTTAGGATTTAAACTCAAAAACTAATTTAATTACTTAAATTAGTTTTTGAAAACTCATAAAACGCAACAATAATTTGAAAAAAAATTATAAAAAGAAGGCATCATTTCAATGGAAAACAAACGAAAACTAATAATAGATATTTTTGAAAGAAATCCAAATCTGTTTATTGATTTGATTTCACAATATTATCCAATCCCCGAAAGATTAATTAATAATTATTCAAATAAATGGAATTGGCGTAATTTATCAATTAATAAATCTTTACCTAAATCACTCGATTTTTTTAAAACTTATGAAAATAAATTAAACTGGCTTTATCTGTCTAAAAATAAATTTTTGCCATGCTCGTTGGAAATTATTGAAAAATATGAAGATAAATGGCATTGGGTAAGTTTATCTGAGAATATTTCTTTATTGTGGACAGATGAAATTATTGAAAAATATAAAGACAAATGGGAGTGGGAAAGGTTTTCTCATAATAAATCACTACCATGGTCTGCAGAATTTATTGAAAAATATCATGATAAATGGAATTGGAGTTGGACATGGTTAAATGTTAATAAATATTTGCCATGGGATATTGAAATTTTTGACAACTATAAAAACAAACGACTGTGGAAAATTTTTTCTCAATATGAATTTTTACCATGGACTGTTGAATTGATTGAAAAATATGAAGATAAATGGGATTGGGATGACTTATCTGGAAACAAAGCTTTGCCTTGGTCTATAGAGTTTTTCGAAAAATATAAAAATAAATGGGATTGGAGACGCTTGTCCTTCATTAAATCTTTACCGTGGTCTGTAGAGTTTTTTGAAAAATATGAACACAAATGGAATTGGTATAATTTATCAGGTAATGAATCTTTACCGTGGTCTGTAGAGTTTTTTGAAAAATACGAAGATAAATGGGACTGGTACCAACTATCAGGTAATAAATCCTTACCATGGTCTGTCGATTTCTTTGAAAAATACAAAGATAAATGGAGTTGGTTTGCTTTCTCGAAAAACAAATCTTTACCGTGGTCTATGGAATTGATTGAAAAATATGAAAATAAATGGAGTTGGTATCATTTGTCAACTAACGAATTTTTACCATGGTCTATCGAATTAATTGAAAAACATCAAGAAGATTGGGGTTGGTTCGATTTATCTAGAAATGAATCTTTACCTAAGTCTTCTGTATTGATTGAAAAATTTAAGGATAAATGGGATTGGGAATGTTTGTCAGAAAAAAAATCTTTGCCGTGGTCTTTGGAATTTCTTGAGAAATTCAAGGATAAATGGCAATGGTATTATCATTTATCAAACAATGAATCTTTGCCGTGGTCTTCTGTATTGATTGAAACATTTCAAGACAAATGGGATTGGCATCGCTTGTCAAATAACAAATCTATACCGTGGTCTATAAGTTTAGTACATAAATTTGCTGAAAATATAGTATGCTCTTTTTTAATATACCAAACGTTACAGCCATTTTTAGACAATGAATTGATTGAAGATATTTTAACATCTAAATAGATTTATAAATTCATATAAATATCATCTAATTCTTCTTGTCTAATACCTAAATACCTTTTGGTTATTGCTGGTGACGAGTGATTGAACAGCTCGCTAAGATACAATAATGCCTTTTCGGTCTCGTTGTTGTTAGTCCATACTTGACGACCAAAAGTCTTTCTTAGGCTGTGTGTTGATACTGCCAATGACTTAGAACCAAAAAACTCTTTTAGTTTACGATTAACGTATTGCTTCGACAATACTGTATTCTGGTTTGACGTAAATATATAACCTTCAATATTTGGGTTTCTCTCTTTAAGCAAGTTAAAAGCGGTCTTAACGTTATCGTTTAATTTGATAACACGTTTTTTATTGGTCTTAGATTCTACCAAAGATATCGAATCACCATTTAAGTCTTCAACTTTTAGTTTTAGAATGTCAGAGATTCTTAAACCTGTGTTGATACCAAATACAACCAAGAATCCTAGTTTATAGTTGCTGTCGGTTTTAATGATTTTCATCGCTTTGTTTAGCGTTGCATCAAAATTTAAGTAGTCGCTAGTCGTTACGGAATTTTTTAGGCTCATGAGTATAGTTTTTTATTTGATGCAAAAGTAATAATTAAAAGTTTCACAAACAAACTTAAATTTATAAAAGTGAAACTTTTAAATTTATCAAAACTACCTAAATCACGTCAGCCCTTTATTTACAGTGGTTTAGCGAAATACAAAAGTTTCACTCTTAGGAATAGTGAAACTTTTATATCAAATTTATTAAGCATCAGAAATTCATTGCTAAATGAATTTGATATTTCTATATTTACAAACTGTAAAAATTCAATTAAAAAGAAATGCAAAACTTACAAAACGAACTTGTAGAATTATTAAAGCACGAAGAGAATCTTGTTGTTGATGGACATTTGAATAAAAATAAAATTGTAGAGTTAGCTTTAAAAGTTGAGCCTCAACTAATTTCTATATTAATCAAAAACAATACATTTAAAAAACATTTTTTTCAAGAAGTTGAAAATATACTAGTATTTGATAAAATCAAATTTCAACGGTTTGTAAATAATAAATCTTTTCTTCCAGATAGCTATACAGCTTTTAAAAACAAAATTGGACTAATAACTAACGATGATGATTTAGATAATTTTATCTCTAATTCAAATGATATCGTATTAGCTTGGCCTCATAAAGATTGTGTTCTAGAGGGCGGTCAAACAAAAGAAGACCAAAAAAGAAATGAAATATTTTGGAATGAAACACTTGCTCCAGACAGTGTAGATAGACTATTGGACGCTAAGGCATTAACTAATTTCAAAAAATTTGATAAGGATGGAGAACACAAAGTAACTGAATTTAAAGGAAATGAAAATATCATTATAAAAGGAAACAACCTTTTAACAATAAGTTCATTATTAAAGATTTATAGAGGTAAAATTAAATTAATTTATATAGACCCACCATATAATACGGGGGGAGACAGCTTTAAATACAATGATAGCTTTAATCATGCTACTTGGTTAACTTTCATGAAAAACAGATTAAAAATAGCAAAAGATTTATTATCAGATGATGGTGTTATTTTTGTTCATTTAGATTATAACGAATCTCATTATTGTAAAATACTTTTAGATGAAATATTTGGTATAGATAAATTCCAGAACGAAATAATATGGAGACGTAAACAAGCGACTTCATATGGTAATTCAAAGTTTGGAATAGTAACTGATTCTATTCTTTTTTATTCAAAAAATAATACACATAAATTTTATCCACAATACTCAAAAGATGATGAACACACTCAAAAATACATAAAGGAAAGATTTGTATATAGTGATTCAGATGGAAGAAAATATATGAAATCGCCATTAGTGAACTCTTTATACAGACCAAATTTAAAATATGTTTTTGAAGGAATAAACCCTCCAGATAATGGGTGGTTATATTCAAAAGAAAAAATGCAACAATTTTTTGATAATAATGAACTTATAATTCCTGAAGATGAGGATGCAAGAATATATAGAAAAATTTATGCTGATACATATAAAGGACAAGTTATCCAAAGTCTTTGGACTGACATTTCAATTGTTAATCCAATGGCTAAAGAACAGGTGGATTTTTCAACTCAAAAACCCGAGAAATTATTAAAAAGAATAATTGAATCAGTTACTGATGAAGGTGATTACGTTTTAGATTTTCAATTAGGTAGTGGAACTACTGCCGTTACAGCCCACAAAATGAATAGACGTTACATTGGTGTTGAACAAATGGATTATATTGAAACAATTGTAATCGATAGATTGGTTAAAGTTATAGGTAATAATGAAAATTCGAAAAATAATATTCAAACGACTTTAGACGTAAACTCTAAAGATGAATCGATGGAATTTGATGAGAGTGGGATTTCTAAAGAGGTTAAATGGAAAGGTGGTGGTTCATTCATTTATGCAGAATTAATGCAATACAATCAAAAATACATTGATTTAATTCAGGTTTCAGAGACTAAAGATAAATTAATAGATGTTTGGAATGAAATGCAGGACACAGCCTTCTTGTCATATCAATTTGATAAGAAAACATTCAATGAAAGATTAGAAGCATTTAAAACTGCATCGATTGAAGAAATGAAGGAGTATTTAATAGAAGTTTTAGACAAAAATCAATTGTATGTGAATTATTCAGAAATTAATGATGATACTTTTAAAGTAAGTGCAGAAGACAAGGAATTAAACAAACAATTTTATTCTAAAAAATAATTTGATATGTCATTATTCAATCAATTAGATACATATCAACGTTTAGACAAAAGAATTGCTACCAAAATTGAGGATGGCGATTTAGAAGTTGTATTATCTCCAATCATTAAAAAAAATCTAAAGTTTGGTTCTCGCGAATATCAAACCGAAGCTTTTACCGCACTAGATTATTATCTAAATAACTCTAAATTAAGAGCAAGACCTGCACAAGTTTTATTTCATATGGCAACTGGAAGTGGTAAAACATTGGTTATGGCTGGTGCAATATTAGAATTGTATAACATGGGATATCGTAATTTTATTTTCTTTGTTAATACTGATACAATTATTCGTAAAACAAAAGAAAACTTCCTTAATCCTAAAAGTTCTAAATATCTTTTTAATGATGTAATAAATATTAACGGCTCTAATATCTTAATAAACGAAGTAGATAGTTTTGAAAGCACCAACGAAGAAGATATTAGCATATTATTTTCTACTATTCAAGGGTTACACACTAAATTAAATAATCCACGAGAGAACAGCATTACATTTGATGATTTTATCAATAAAAAAGTCGTATTAATTTCAGATGAAGCACACCATATAAACGCTTTAACAAAGAAAACGTTAACAGCACAAGAAAAAGAAATATCAGTGACTTGGGAAAATACAGTAGACAGAATATTTCATTCTAATCCTGATAATATTATGATGGAGTTTACAGCTACATTAGAATTATCGCACCCAAACATTGCCGCTAAATATAACAACAAATTACTATATGATTATCCATTAGCAAAGTTCAGAGAAGATAAATATTCTAAAGAAGTAAAAACAAATCAAGTAGATTTTGAACCTATCCAACGAGCTATAGTAGCAACAATAATAAGTCAATATAAAAAGAAAGTTTTTGCGTCAAATGGAATATTGGCGAAACCCGTGATAATGCTAAAATCCAAAACAACAGCCGAAAGTGCTGTAATGGAAGAAAAGTTTATTGAAGCCATCAAAACTCTAAATGAAGATAAATTAAAAAATATTATTAAGTTAGATAATGAAGTGCTGTCAGAAGCAATGAAATATTTTGAAAGTTTAAATATTTCAAACCAAAATCTAATTGATGAATTAAAAGAAGATTTTTCAGAAGACAAAATTATTTCTGTTAATTCAAAAAACGATACCGACGAAAAACAGATTACTATCAATAGTCTTGAAGATATTGACAATGAATTTAGAGTAGTATTTGCTGTTGACAAACTAAATGAGGGATGGGATGTATTAAACTTATTCGACATAGTTCGTTTATACGATACCCGTGATGCTAGCGGTAATGCTCCAGGAAAAACGACTGTCCAAGAAGCACAATTAATTGGCAGAGGTGCTCGATATTTTCCTTTTAAAATAGATGAAAACCAAGACTTAGATAAACGAAAATATGATGATGATATTACAAATACATTAAGAATTTGTGAAACACTTCATTATCATTGTTCACACAATCCAAAATATATTTCAGAGCTAAATCGAGCCTTAAAACAAATTGGATTATTCCCAGATGAAAAAGTTGAGCTTGATTTATATCTTAAAGACGACTTTAAAAAAACTAATTTCTACAAAAATGGTTTTATATTATTAAATCGAAAAGTACTAAACAATCCTAAAACGTTATTAGAATACCAAGAGCCAGATATTGTAAAAAGACATACTTATGCTTTAAGAACTAATCGCTCTGTAGTAAACACAATATTTGATGATTCTAGTATTAAAGCTAATCGCGTTGTGGCTAACTACATGAATACTCATAAATTTAATGTTTGGGATAAATCAATTTTATTAAAAGCTTTAAATAAGATTCCGTTTTATAGATTTGATAATCTTCAAAAATATTTTCCTTCTATAAAATCAATGATTGACTTTGTAGATGGCAACAAGTACTTTGGTGGTATAAGTGTTGATGTTACGGGATTAGAAAAAGATACAAAAGATTTAACAGCCATTCAAAAATTAGATATTGCTATTTATGTGGCTGTTAAAATAGCGGATGAAATATCAACCAAGTTTGGTGATTATAGAGGTACAAAGTCATTTTATCGTGAACCTATTAGTAAACACTTTAAAAATAAAAAATTGTCTTTCACGGTAAATACAAGTCCAACTGCCGAAACGGGAAAACCAACAATGCGACATGATATTGACCCAAAATTTTATGTTGATTTAAACAAGGCTGATTGGTATGCTTTTAATGAAAATTATGGTTCTTCAGAAGAAAAATTTTTAGTTAAATTCTTTGAAAGCCAAATAGAAGATTTAAAACAAAAGTACTCGGATATATATCTATTAAGAAATGAAAGACACTTCAAACTTTATAGATTTAGTGATGGAAAAGCTACAGAACCAGACTTTGTTTTATTCATGACAGAAAAACTATCAGGCGAAGAAATAATTTATCAATTATTTATAGAGCCAAAAGGAGAACAGTTGCTTTATACAGACCAATGGAAAGAAGATTTCCTAAAAGATATAGAATCTAATGCGATAATTGAATTATATCAAAACCAAAGTTATAAGTTAATTGGAATGCCATTTTACAATAAAGAAAATCGTGAAAGTATTTTTGAAGAAAAATTAAATAGTATTTAATAATAAAGCTCGTTCGGATCCGAACGAGCTTTATTATTTTTATTGAAACGCTTCACGAACACCTTTAATGATATTCAATATCAAGTCGCTTAAAACACTTTTTTTTCATAAACCCCTCTAGCGAATACTGGCTAATGTGGGGTTTAAAAGGTACAGTATAACTAAATACACATAGATATATTAAAGAAGAAGTCAAGATAAATTATCAATTTATTATCGGTGGTATATTTGATACTTAAGTGGTCAATAAAATAAACATTGTCTTCTAAAATTAATTTCTGTTCATATTTTTCCCATTTATTACCAAGCATACAACCAATAAATTGATTTTCCACTTCAATGTAATTTTCTACAGGTTCAATGGCTGTAGCATTTTTTATACTATTTGCTATTCCACCACTTATTGGTAATGAAATCCCGCATCTTTTTTCAATCACTTTTTTTATTTCCATTTTTTCTAAAAAATATTTTTTTGCAAATCATCATGGTAGCTATCCTAAGGCAAATCGTCCTGACACAAGGGGGGGCGGATAACGGTAAGGGGGAGGACGGCAGGTTTATTGTTTATCATTCCCAGTTTTATTACTACTTCTGTAATTTTCATCATTCAGACGGTTTGTTAGGCACTCTTCTTTAAATAGTTCATCTAATTCATTATGCTTTTTTAATAATTTATATTCCTCGAATAAATGCCAATCATCAAATCTGGCGTTTTCTTCATATTTTCTTGAAATATACATTATCAATAATTCTTTTAGTCTTGGGCTGTGGTTTAAGTCTGTTACCTTTTCCATTTTTTCTTTTTTTAATTTGTTAGTTATTTTAATATTCCGTTTCTCACGGGTGCTTTTTGTAGATATTCATCACTACTGTAATTGTTTTTTATTTCGGAAACTTGATACATAACCTCAAACCATTTAAAATACTTTAATAGAACGCTATCAACTATTTTTTTTGTTAGTGATGGTGTTGCATCACTAACGAAGTGAACGTGGTTAAAACCTCTTCTATCAAGTTCAATTGTATATTTTATAGTATTACTTGGAAGTGACGATTTGATTTCTTTGACCAGTTCTACATGGTAGTCTGCATCGTAGTTTTCAATTGGGTTCCATGTTACGAAGCTCGACCAACAATAATTATCGTTCTCAATAACTTTACGTTTGTTTAAAGGCATAAATTCGTTTACAATACTGTGATGTATTCGCCAACATTTACCTTCTTTCTTTAACAGGTATGTTACACCTGCATACTTCGCTTTTACATTAACCATTTTGTATTTCAACATTCTTAATGACAAACCTGTTAGTGCTGTTAGCTGATTAAGCTTATAGTAGATGTTACTTCTATTCTTGTTACTATCGTTAACTAATTTTATACATTCTTCTTTCATTATCATTTGGATATAGTAAGGTCAAGTTGGATAGTTTGTATCCAATCATTGTTATGTGTTATTATAAATATGTGAAGTTTTAGAAAAAACTGCACTTTGGATAATTATTTTTCACCAAAGTATTATTTCGATTTTAAACGCAGTTTGCACCAATTAATAGAATATTTTCTTCTCAAAAACGATTTAGGGATTCCCTAAGTTATCCCTAACTTTCATTTGCACCATAATTTTTAAATCATATAATTATGCAAACCGAAATTTTATTAAACGGCATTACTTTAAAGCAATTAACAGACGCTTTAGTACCATTATTACAACAACCTTCTACAGAAACAAATCAATCGAGCACCGAATTAATTGGTAGAAAAGAAGCATGTGCAATCTTACATTGTAATATGACTACACTGCATAAACACACGAAGTCTGGCAGGTTGAAATCTTATGGAATAGGCAACAGGGTTTTATACAAAAAATCAGAAGTGTTAGAATCAGTTAAACCAATAAATCATTAAAATCATGACTACAAACAATAACTCAATTAATAGTAAAGAGGATTTGAAAAGTACAATTTCGAATCACATCGAAGATTTGATGACTAGTCGCAAGACTGTAGCAAAAACTACTGATGAAATTTTAAATGAAATTTTAAAAGATGTTAGTGCTGTAGATTTTAAGATGCTAGCATTTCCAGAATTGGATAAATACAATATGTTTTTATCTATTATTTCTGATGGTAAGGAGCTTTCAAAGGCTCAAAATGAAGAGTTTGAAACATTAAAATTCAATCTTAATAAGTTTAGTCCAAACAAGAATCATTATTTGGTAATATGTATCGAACAATTATTAAAATTAACTCAATTAAAGGAATTGGGACTCTGTAAAAAAAACGGAAATATTTTTTTGTATAACGGTACTTTTTGGTCTGAAATAGACAAAGAAAGGTTTCAATCCTTTTTAGGAGAAGTGGCATTGAAAATGGGCGTTGAAAAGTTTAAAGGTAAAATACACACGTTTAAAGACGAATTACATAAACAGTTTATGTCAGAAGCCTATTTACCTAACCCTAAAGAAAAGAATAATAGTATTTTAATTAATCTATTAAACGGAACTTATGAAATAAATGATAATAATAGAAAATTGAGGGACTATGAAAGTACTGATTTTATTACACATCAACTTCCGTTTAATTACGATGAAAAAGCAACTTCACCACTGTTTGAAAATTACTTAAACGAAGTATTACCTGATGTCGATAAGCAAAAGGTATTTGCAGAATTTTGTGGGTATATCTTTGTAAAACCAAGTTTTTTAAAGCTAGAAAAAATATTAATTCTATTTGGTTCTGGTGCGAATGGTAAGAGTGTTTTCTTTGAGATATTAAATGCTTTATTAGGCAAAGAAAATGTTAGTAACTTCTCATTACAAAGCCTTACAAACGATAACGGCTATTATCGTGCTAAAATCGCTAATAAGCTGGTAAACTATGCTAGTGAAATTAATGGAAAACTCGAAACAGATATTTTTAAACAAATCGCCTCTGGCGAACCTATTGAAGCTAGGCTACCTTATGGAGAACCATTCATACTCACTGAATATGCTAAGTTAATTTTCAACTGTAATGAATTACCAAAAGACGTAGAACACACGAATGCCTTTTTTAGAAGGTTTTTGATTATAGGATTTGATATTACAATTCCTGAAAATAAGCAGGATAAAGAATTAGCAAATAAGATTATTAAAAATGAATTGTCAGGTGTTTTTAATTGGGTTTTAAAAGGACTAGATAGGCTTATAATACAAAAACAATTTAGTAAATGCGAAGCAATTGATAATGCTCGTATAGATTATGAAAAGCAGAGTGATAGTGTTCAGTTATTTATTTCTGAATTTGAATATAAAGCATCAGCTTCTGAATATGTGTTAATTTCTTCACTCTATCCGCTTTACAAAAATTTTTGTGTTGAAGATGGGTATAGACCAGTGGGAAAAACAAAATTTATTCAACGCTTAATACATTATAAAATTCATGTTAAAAGAATTAATATTGGAAATGTGGCGTATCTGACTAACCTAGATTTTTAAAAAAAAGATTGTTTTAGGAGCTTCACATTTTACACTTTTTGCACGGGTATTTTAGTCTATTGTGTAAAGTGTGTAAAATATGAAGCTCATATAAAAACATATTTTAATACGTTAAAATGGAGCAATATAAATATACCCTCGACAAAAGCAGTAAGAAGTTTATTTGTCCAAAATGTGAATCAAGAAGTTTTGTTAAATACATGGACAATGAAAAACTTAGCTATTTACCTGATGAATTTGGAAGGTGTGACCGTGAAACGAATTGTGGTTATCACAAAGCACCATCAAAAGGGATTAAATGCTATTTGATTCCTTTTATATCAAATACTAGTATCTCGGATAAAGCTAATAAATTGACAGACGTAAATGGAATTGATACGATTATACCAAAATCACAAATAATTAAGGAATTAATAAGCTGTTGTTGGATATCAGAATGGTTTTTAAAAAATAGCAGTATTTCTTATTTAGCAAATGAATATAAATATTTTGATAACAATGATATTGATTTAACAAATACAATTATAAAAAATGAAAAAACTATTGAAAGCGTCCCTAGTTTTCACCCTATAGAATTATTAGATAAAATGTATTTTGAAAGCCCACAAATTGATAATTTATCTGAATTTTTGAAAACTAAATTTTCTATTGAAGAGGTATTTAACGCTATGCAAAATTATTTCATTTCAGGAACTAATTGTTTTTGGAATAATTCAACAGCATTTTGGCAAATTGACGAAAATCAAAAGATTCATGCATGTAAAATTATGTTATACGACAAGACTAATGGAAAAAGAATTAAAATACCTCATAATCATATTAATTGGCTCCACAACGCAGTTAAAGTACCTAATTTTAATCTTTGTCAATGTTTATTTGGGTTACATTTAATTAATGAAGATTACGGAAAAACGATTGCTATTGTTGAAAGCGAAAAGACAGCAATTATATTGAGCATATTTTTACCAGATTACATTTGGATTGCAACAGGAAGTAAGCAAAATCTAAAGTTAGATTTATTCACTCCCATAAAAAAACGAAATATTGTGTTATTTCCTGATAAAGGTGAATATGCTGATTGGTATAAAAAAGCTTCTGAATTAAATCAAATAGGTTTTAAAATTGAAGTTAGTGATTTAATCGAACAAACAAATTATGCTAATGGATTTGACTTAGCAGATTATTATTTGAGTTTATAATAATAAAGGCGTTCCGTGATGGTTCGCCTTTATTTAATATAAAAAAACACTCTTTAAAGAGTGTTTTTTTTGTTTACGGTTAAGTACATGTTAAGTAAAAAACCTTTTAAGCCTTATTTTTAGGCATTATTCGTGACCGCGAAGGGATTCGAACCCCCAACCCTCAGAGCCGAAATCTGATATTCTATCCAGTTGAACTACGCAGCCTTTTTTAAGTACAAAATACGAAGTACGATGTTAGAAATAATCGTCCTCCCAACAGCGTACATCGTACTTTTAATTATATCAATAATTTTTTAACTATAGTCGAAATAGTTTTCCCTTCAGCGCTTCCGCCGATTTGTGAAGATGCCAATCCCATAACTTTTCCCATAGAAGCAATTCCTGAAGCGCCTGTTTCCGAAATAATTTTAGTTATGATTGCTTCTACTTCCGCTTCTGAAAGTTGAACAGGAAGGAATTTTTCGATTACCGAAATTTGTGCTAGTTCTGGTTCTGCTAAATCAGGACGGTTTTGAGTGGTAAAAATTGCCGCACTGTCTTTTCGCATCTTTACCAGTTTCTGTAATATTTTGATTTCGTCCGCTTCGGCTATTTCTTCTTTAGAACCTGTAGCGGTTTGTGCTAGCAATATTTCTGATTTGATGGCACGAAGCGCCTCTAATGCAACGGTGTCTTTCTCACGCATAGCATTTTTCATTTCGTCCATTATTTTGGTTGATAAACTCATAGTTTAGATTGTTAGATTATAAGATTTTAGACTTCTTAGATTTTTAGTAGCTGTCTAACTAATCTAACGATCTAAGCAGTCTAATTATCTAAAAAGCACTGCGAAGGTAAAAAAAATAACCCGAAAATCTCAATGAAATTTTCGGGTAACATCTAAGGGTTATCTGTAGACTAGTCTACATTATCATGCAAGAATGAGTTGTTTGAACGAAGCTGTGTATCATCATTACTATCTATTCCTATTGACATTCTTGAGTTTATATCAACTTCAGCGTTATTTGACAGATCTACTTCACGTCTTTTGTAAGCAGGTACTTTTTCCATTTCTTCAATTTTTGAAGGGTTGTTATGGAATTTATAATTGAACTCTTTTAATTTCTTTCTTCTATCGTCAGCTCTGTGTTTCAATGTTTCTTCGATAGTCATTTCAACTGGTGAAATGTCTTCAAAATGACTTACAATGGCACTAGGTTTTTCAGTAGTTTCTACTTTCATTGTAATGTTCAATTCTTCTGCAATTGGCTCTTCAACTATTGTAGCAGCTGATGGTTTAGAATTCAACAAGTCGTTTTCCAACTCCATGTATTCTTCCAGAGAATATTTAATAATGCCGCCTTCGTTAAGTTCGGTTACAGGAACAAATTGTACTGGCTCGTTTACTACTATTTCATTCACTGATTCCGATAAATCAAAAACTATTTTAGTTTCTTCAACTGCTTCTATTTTTTCAACTTGCTCAACTCTTTCGAATGTTGGAATTGCCGGCATATCAAAAGTAAAAGTGATTTGCTCTTCTTCTTTTTGGATAATTGGCTCCACAACTCTTATCTCATTTACTTCCGGAATCGTGACTTTGAAATCGATATCATTTATAGGCGATACGATTTCAAATGTTACATCCAGATTTCTGATGAAATGATTCATAGCAATCAATTCGTTTTCATCAATACTAGCAACAGCTGCAAATGTTTGCTCCACCTGTTCACTTACGCTCGAGTCGATAACTTCAGGAATTTTAACTTCCAGTTCGTCTTCGATTAATTCGAAAACAATTTTTTCTTCCTTCACTTCTGTTACCGGAGTATTAATAGCTGTGAAAACTTCAACTGTTTTATTTGTTAAATCACGCTCTAATTTATGTTCACCGTCTAAAGAGTGAATTATTTTCTTAGCTTCTGTATTTACAATTCCGTTTTGTTGTTCAACATTAAAACCTGTAGCAATGATTGTAACCGCAATAGCTTCACCTAATGTTTCATCTTCACCAACTCCCATAATAATATTAGCTCCGTATCCGGCTTCTGATTGAATATGGTCATTTATTTCTCCGATTTCGTCAATAGTAATTTCGCTAGAACCTGAAACGATAAGCAACAATACGTTTTTGGCTCCAGAAATTTTATTGTCATCAAGCAATGGAGAATCTAAAGCAGAAATGATAGCATCTTTAGCACGGTTATCACCCGTTGCAGTAGAAGAACCCATAATAGCTGAACCGCTATTTGACAAAACTGTTTTGGCGTCTTTTAAGTCAATGTTTTGTGTGTAATGGTGTGTTATTACTTCTGCAATTCCACGGGAAGCAGTGGCCAACACTTCGTCAGCTTTTGAAAATCCTGCTTTAAAACCAAGATTTCCGAATACTTCTCTCAATTTATTGTTATTGATAACAATTAAAGAATCTACTTGCTTTCTTAATTTTTCAACACCTAACAATGCCTGTTCGTAACGCACTTTACCTTCAAATTGAAACGGTTTTGTAACAATTCCAACGGTAAGTATGCCTCTTTCTTTGGCCAATTGAGCAATTACGGGCGCTGCTCCAGTTCCGGTTCCGCCACCCATTCCTGCAGTGATGAAAACCATTTTAGTATTGGTATCCAACATTTTTTCAATGTCGCCGATGCTTTCTATAGCCGATTGGTGTCCAACATCCGGGTTTGCTCCGGCGCCAAGTCCTTCAGTTAGGGAAACTCCTAATTGAATTTTATTAGGCACAGGGCTGTTTTGAAGCGCTTGTGAGTCAGTGTTGCAAACTATGAAATCAACGCCTTTGATTCCTTGTCTAAACATGTGATTGATAGCGTTACTTCCGCCGCCACCAACTCCAATTACTTTAATAACATTTGATTGATTTTTTGGTAAATCAAATGAAATGTTTCCAAATTCTGAGTTGCTTATCATACTATTTTGGTTTTGTTAGGTATTATATTTTGAATTCTGTTTTGTCTTTTTTTTAATCCTTCTCGTACCTCGTGTTTTGTACCTCTTACCTCTTCCTTACTCTGCGTTATCTAAAAAGTCCTTTATCTTTTCTACATAACGATCAAAAAAGGATCTTTTAATTTTGTTTTCTGTTGTTTCTGTTTCAAGATCGATTTCCTCTTCAATTACATCTGAAACATCTTCTATTTTTTCTTGAATTTCAGGTTGAGAAACAACTTTTGTTGTTTCTTTTTCAACTTCTTTCATTTCAATTTTGTAGGCACTGTTTGAATTGTTTTCTATGCTATTCATTACCAATCCGACTGCTGTTGCAAATAACGGACTTGAAATTTCTTCGCTTGAATTGCCCGCCAAATGCTCGTTAGGATAGCCAATTCTCGTGTCCATTCCAGTTATGTATTCAACCAATTGCTTAATGTGTTTCAATTGTGAACCTCCGCCCGTTAAAACAATTCCAGCTATAAGCTTCTTGCGCGGAACTTCGTGTCCGTAAGCTTTGATTTCGGTGAAAACCTGCTCAATAATTTCAACCACACGCGCATGAATTATTTTTGACAAATTCTTTAAAGAAATTTCTTTTGGATCTCTTCCTCTTAAACCAGGAATCGAAACAATTTCATTGTCTTTATTTTCACCAGGCCATGCTGAACCAAATTTTGTTTTTAACAATTCGGCTTGTTTTTCAATAATTGAACAACCTTCTTTGATATCATCAGTAATAACATTTCCGCCGAAAGGCACAACGGCAGTGTGACGGATGATTCCATCTTTAAAAATGGCTAAATCTGTTGTTCCTCCTCCTATGTCAATCAACGCTACTCCTGCTTCTTTTTCTTCCTGACTCAAAACCGCCTCAGCCGAAGCTAATGGTTCTAGAGTCAAACCAGATAATTCAATTTCTGAACTTTGGATACATCTTCCTACATTTCTAATGGAAGCAGCTTGCCCAACTACCACATGAAAGCTAGCCTCTAATCTTCCACCATACATTCCGATTGGTTCTTTTATTTCAGATTGTCCATCAATTTTGAATTCCTGAGGCAATACGTGAATAATCTCTTCTCCTGGAAGCATTGCCAATTTATTTACTTGGTCGATTAACAACTGAATATCTCTTCCACTGATTACTTCATCCGGATTATTTCTAATTACATAATCCGTATGTTGAATGCTGCGAATGTGTTGTCCGGCGATACCAACAACTACATCGTTAATTTTATAGCCTGAATTTGCTTCTGCTTCATTTACTGCAAGTTGAATAGATTGGATAGTTTGTGTAATATTATTAACAACACCACGAGCCACGCCAAGGCTTTTGGATTTTCCAACTCCCAAAATTTCTAACTTCCCGTACTCATTCTTCTTGCCAATCATAGCAACAATCTTGGTTGTCCCAATGTCTAATCCTACTGCGATATTCTCTTTTTCCATAATCTTCTATTTAATACAAACTACTTGCTTGGTAAACTTAAGGTTAATCCTTTTGTATTTTTTCAAACTGCTATCTAAAACTGCCTTCTGAAAAAAAGCTTTATAATTCTTAAATTTCTTTTCAATGTTAATAGTTCGTCCGAAATCAATTTGAAAATCGTAATTTCTATTGGCCATAATCAAGCTTCCGTTAGTTAAAACTTGTACACCAATGATATTTTTTTTCAAAAACTCATCTTCATTAATCATCCTTAAAACTTCAGATAATTTTTCTTTTTTTACTACTGTAATATCACCCGACAATAGTGGCACTCTGGCTGTATAATTGTCTGATAACGGCATCTTATTTCCTTCATAATCAATATAAAAAGAACCTGCCTCATCGAATACTCTCCCTAGTGGCGTTTTTTGTTTAACTACCGCTTTCAGAACGCCATCTACACTTACAAAAACATCCCCTTTTTGGATCATCTTTTGTTTGTTGATAGACATCTCCAATTTCTTCAAATCTAAATCAACTTTATTGATTGTTTTGAGGTCTTTATTTTTTTCTATTAACAATTTATTAACCGTTTCTGGCCTCACAAAAAGTGTGTTTTGACCTACAAAAACCACTTCTGTTTTTTTAATCTTTCGGATAGCGTTTCGATGTGAAGTAAAGGAAAAAAGGCCTATTACAGCTATAATCATCAACACCAACCTTATATTTGTCCAAGTGAAATATTTCATAATAACGCTTGTTTGATTTTCGGAACTAATTCGCCAATATCTCCGGCACCAATTGTCACAATTATTTTCGCTTTACTTTCTAAAATTGTCGAAACTAAATTGGTTTTTAATATCAATTTTTTATTCGTGTTTTTTATTTTAGAAAGTAGCCAACTTGACGTAATTCCTTCCATCGGTAATTCGCGTGCCGGATAAATATCTAACAGTAGAATTTCATCAAATTGCGATAAGCTTTTGGCAAAATCATCTGCAAAATCTTTAGTTCTGCTAAATAAATGCGGTTGGAAAATAGCCAGCACTTTTTCATTTGGATACAATTCGCGAACCGCTTGATGTACTGCATTAATTTCTGTAGGATGATGGGCATAATCATCAATGTAAACCAATTTATCCGACTTAATCTGATATGAAAATCGGCGTTGGATTCCTTTAAATGAAGCCAAGGCTTTAGCAATGGTCTTGGTTGGGGAACCAAAAGTTTTAGCCATCGCTAAAGCCATTATAGCATTCATTAAATTGTGTCTTCCAGGCAAACCAAATTGTATATTTTCAATAGTTTCGGATGGCGTTTGCACATCAAAAACATAATAACCATTTTCAATTCTGACATTAAACGCTTTGAAAGTCGCTTCTTCATTAATTCCAACAGTTAATCCTTCCAGTGGCAATCCTTTTGGAACAAAGATTTTAGTTTTATCTTCTACTTTATCAGCGAATTCTCTAAAAGAATCTTCAATCGCAGTTACATCACCATAAATATCCAAATGGTCAGCATCCATTGAGGTCACGCAAGCAATATTTGGATGCAAATGCATGAATGAACGGTCAAATTCATCAGCTTCAACTACTGTTACTGTTTTCCCATTTCCAATTAAATTAGAATGATAATTTTCTACAATGCCACCGATAAAAGCCGTAACATCAACGCCACATTCGAATAAAATGTGACCAAGGATACTTGATGTCGTTGTTTTTCCGTGCGTTCCGGCAACGGCGAAACAAAAAGTGTCTTTGGTAATAATTCCTAAAACTTCAGCACGTTTTTTTACAACATAATCTCTTTCAATAAAATAATTCCATTCTGAATGTGAAATTGGAACAGCAGGTGTTATAATAACTAAAGTATTTTCAACATAATATTCTGCTGGAATCATACTGATGTTGTCTTCAAAATGAATCGAAATTCCGCCAGCAATTAATTCATCAGTAAGCATGGTTGGTGTTTTGTCGTAACCCGAAACATTCTTACCTATGTTTTGGAAGTAACGG
Source organism: Flavobacterium sp. (assembly GCF_049318325.1). GTDB lineage: Bacteria > Bacteroidota > Bacteroidia > Flavobacteriales > Flavobacteriaceae > Flavobacterium. The sequence goes on from NZ_JBMOGQ010000012.1 coordinate 21,297, forward strand.
GCCAAAGCACTCATTCCGATGCCACCAATTCCGATGAAATAGACGTTATGTATTTGGTTTAGATTCACTTATTTTATCAACTTAACTATTTGTTCAACAATGTCTTTTGTTGCGTCTGGTTTTGCCAGTTTTTTTATGTTTTCACTCAATTCTTTCTGTAAATTTTCATTCGAAATTAAATTCGAAAATATCGATTCAAAGCTAGAATCCAATTCGCTTTCTTTAATTAAAATCGCACCATTTTTATCTACAATAGCGCTGGCATTTTTGGTTTGATGGTCTTCAGCTACATTGGGAGACGGAATAAAAATTACTGGTTTGCCAACCAAACACAACTCCGAAACAGATGAAGCTCCGGCTCGAGAAATTATAAAATCGGCTGCAGCATAGACTAAATCCATTCTGTCAATAAATGCCACGACCTTCGCTAATCCTTTGTCAGAAAAATGGCTGTAATCGTGATAATACAATTTGCCACATTGCCAGATAATTTGAATGTCTTTTGAAACAAGATTGTAAATTTCTTTTTCAATTAATTGATTTAATCTTCTTGCACCAAGACTACCGCCAAGCACCAAAAGTGTTTTTTTATTCGGATCCAAATTGAAATGCTTAATCGCTTCTGTTCGTTTTGAATCAATTTCCAATAAATCTTGTCGAACTGGATTTCCTGTGAAAACAATTTTGTCTTTTGGAAAAAACCGTTCTAAGTTTTCATAAGCCACACAAATTGTATTGGCTTTTTTACTCAACAGTTTATTTGTAATTCCTGGATAGGAATTTTGTTCCTGAATCAATGTTGGAATTTTTAGCATATTTGCCATCTGTAATAATGGGCCGCTGGCAAAACCACCGGTTCCAATTACTACATTAGGTTGGAATGCTTTTATTATTTTTCTTGACACCCACAAACTACTCATCAATTTGAATGGAAACATCAGGTTTTGTAATGTAAATTTTCGTTGCAAACCTGCAATCCAGAGTCCTTTTATTTTGTAACCAGCTTGTGGCACTTTTTGCATTTCCATTTTGTCTTCAGCCCCAACAAATAGGAATTCAGCATCAGGGAATCGAAACTTTAATTCATTGGCAATAGCAATAGCCGGGTAGATATGTCCACCGGTTCCGCCACCACTTAATATGAATTTTAATTTGTTCACTTTTATTTTTTATTAAGAACAGCATTCATCGGATTTGCCGTATCCACAATTGAAAAATCTTCTAATTGCTTCGCCTGTTCGCTCTCGCTCGAGTCTGCTGCTTCGTCTTCTTGCAATTGCTTATCGATTAGCTTTTGCAAAGCATCTTCTCGTTTTTGTTTTTCGGCAAGTTCTTCGGCTATTTCTTCATCTTTTCTGGTCACACTCAGAATTATACCTAGCGCAATACAGGTCATCCAAATAGAGCTACCACCACTACTTATTAGTGGTAATGTTTGACCCGTTACTGGCAACAATTCAACTGCAACAGCCATATTAGTCAATGCCTGAAAAATTATTGGAAAACCCAAGCCGACGACGACTAGTTTACCGAAGTGCGAATTGGCTTTATGTGCTGCTACAACAAATCGGAATAATAATAACAGATACAATCCTAAAACAGATATTCCGCCAACCATTCCGTATTCTTCAACAATAATAGCATAGATAAAATCGGAAGAAGATTGTGGTAGAAAGTTTTTCTGCACACTTTTACCAGGTCCAAGACCATATAGTCCGCCTGAAGCAATCGCTATTTTTGCCTTTTCGATTTGGTAATCATCTTCATCGGGTTTGTCAGTTGCGAAGTTGTCAATACGAGCCATCCAGGTATCCACACGATTAGGGAAGGCATCTGGATAGGTTTTGGCAACAAATACAAAAAACAATAATCCGATAGCTCCTGCACCAAGTATGATTCCGATATATTTAAGTGGATATTTACCTATGAAAACCAACATAATTACCATTGAAAATATCAAGGCAGCAGTAGAAAAATTTGCTGGAAGAATTAAAATTAATGTAATAAATACAGGCGTCCACAACTCCCAGAGCGAGTTTTGGAACGTAATAGGCGTTTCTCTTTTTTTGGATAAATAGTGCGCTACATAAACATATAAAACGATGGATGCTAGCGCAGAAGTTTGGAAAGTGATGCCAATAAACGGAATCTGTATCCATCGACTGGCATTGGCCCCTTCAATAATAGTTCCTCTAAGTAAAGTATAAATCAACAATCCCCAAACAACAGGCATCAGAATTTTGGATATCGTTTTGAAATAATGATAGGGAACTTTATGAATTTTGTAAAGTATAAAAAACCCAACCAGAACTTGGGCCGCATGTTTCAGTAAATAAGCAAACGTATTTCCGGAACCATCATTTTTATAGGCCAAATTGCTACTTGCACTAAAAACAGACATAAACGAAAACAGCGCCAACAAGGCAACGAATGCCCATATGACTTTATCTCCTTTTAAACTGTTTACTAATTCTTTCATTTTTAATGGTTTCGTTTTATGAGTTAGTTATTAGTGGTTTTAATTTTTGGTTAAACAACCTGAAACCTCAAACTCATAACTTTTATAGATTTTTAACCGCTGCTTTAAATTGATTTCCTCTGTCTTCGTAATTTTGAAATAAATCGAAACTGGCACATGCCGGCGACAACAAAACAGCATCGCCTTTTTCAGCAATATGCATCGCGGTAATAACAGCATCTCGCATATTATCTACCTCGACCATCATATCTACAACATTCCCAAAAGCGTCAATTATTTTTTTGTTATCAACTCCAAGACAGATAATTGCTTTAACTTTTTCACGAACCAACGACATTATTTCGCTATAATCATTTCCTTTATCAACACCCCCGACTATCCAAACTGTTGGAACTGTCATACTATCTAAAGCAAATAAAGTAGCGTTCACATTAGTCGCTTTGCTATCGTTTATATACTGGACGTTTTGTATTTTGAGTACTTTCTCCAATCGATGCTCTACACCTTGAAAATTAGATAGACTTTCACGAATAGTTTTCTTTCTGATTTTCATCAGTTGGGCTACAGAAGTTGCCGCCATAGCATTTTTCATGTTGTGCTTTCCTTCAAGAGAAACTTCTCCCGTTTTCATTTCAAATTCTTCGTTGTTGATGATGATGTCCATAGTATCGTTTTTTATAAATGCTCCGTTTTCAAATGTTTTTGTTAATGAAAAAGGAATTAATTGGGCTTTTGTTTTATTATGTTTGAACCATTCTGAAATCGCTATGTCATCGGCGTCATAGATGAGATAATCGTTCTCTGTTTGGTTCATTGTTATTCTAAATTTTGATGCGATATAATTTTCATATTTATATTCGTAACGGTCCAAATGATCCGGACTTATATTTGTTATTATAGCTATGTCTGGTCTGTACTTTATATTTCCGTCTAACTGAAAACTGCTCAACTCTAACACATAGCAATCGTAATTTTCTTCGGCAACTTGCCATGCGAAGCTTTTACCGATATTTCCTCCTAAACCTACATTCAATCCGCCTTGTTTTAGCAAATGATACGTTAACATTGTCGTAGTCGTTTTGCCGTTACTTCCTGTAATTCCAATTGTTTTAGCAGTGGTAAACTGGGCTGCAAATTCAATTTCTGAAATCACCGGAATTCCCTTTTCCATTAGCTTTTTTACTATTGGAGCTTTCTCTGGAATCCCTGGACTTTTCATGACTACATCAGCATTTAAAATCAGGGGTTCGGTATGGGTTTCGTCTTCCCATTTAATTTCATACTGTTTAAGAACTTCTCTATAATTATATTTTATTCTTCCGAAATCAGAAACGAAAACATCGTATCCTTGTTTTTTTCCCAAAATGGCCGTTCCAACACCACTTTCACCACCGCCAAGAATGACCAATCTTTGCATTATCTCAATTTTAATGTTACAATAGATACAATAGCAAGTAGAATTGCAACAATCCAAAAACGGGTTACAATTTTACTTTCATGATATCCTTTCTTTTGATAATGATGGTGTAATGGTGACATGAGGAAAATTCGTCTTCCTTCCCCAAATCGCTTCTTAGTGTATTTGAAATAAGAAACTTGAAGAATAACGGATAAGCTTTCAGCAAAAAAGATGGCACATAATACCGGCAATAACATTTCTTTACGAACAGAAATCGCTAATACGGCGATAATTCCACCGATAGTTAAACTACCTGTATCGCCCATAAATACTGTTGCGGGAAAGGAATTGTACCAAAGAAACCCGATCAATGCCCCAACGAAAGCTGAGATAAATACTGTCATTTCACCAGAATTTGGAATGTACATGATGTTTAGGTAACTTGATAGAATAACGTTACCCGAAACGAAAGTAAAAATTCCGAGTGCGAGTACGGAAATAGCCGAAGTCCCGGCAGCTAAACCATCTATCCCATCTGTTAAATTTGCTCCGTTGGAAACAGCAGTTATTATGAAAATTACGATTGGAATAAAAACCAACCAAGCCCAATTCTGATAATCATTGCCTGTCCATTCTATGATTTTGGCATAATCCAGTTCATTGTTTTTGGTAAACGGGATTGTAGTGACCGTTGATTTTGTTTCAACTGGGGTTTGAGATATATTTTCTATTTGATTAAAGTTTACTGGTTTTGCAGACTTTTCTCTAACAGTAACTCCGGGATGAAAATACAAAACTGAGCCAACAATTAAACCCAAACCAACCTGACCAAAAACCTTAAAAATTCCTTTTAGACCTTGTTTATCTTTTTTGAATATTTTAATATAATCGTCAATAAAACCAATTGTTCCCATCCAAAGTGTGGTTACGACCAAAAGGATGATATAAATATTATTTAATTTGGTTAACAACAAAACCGGAATTAAAGTCGCAATGATGATAATTAATCCACCCATTGTTGGCGTTCCTGCTTTTTGAGTTTGTCCCTCAAGACCAAGCTCTCTGACCGTTTCACCTACTTGTTGGTTTCTCAAGAAAGTGATGATTTTTTTTCCGTAAATGGTTGAAATCATTAGCGAAAGTATTAACGCCAAAGCTGAACGAAAAGTAATGTATTGGAAAACACCTGCGCCAGGCACATCCATTGTTTTGTCGAGGTATTCAAATAAATAATATAACATATTTGGTTATGTGTTAATTCGGTTATTTGTTAAGTTGTTCTAAAGTTTCTTTTACAATTTCCATATCGTCAAAATCATGGCGAACTCCGTTTATTTCCTGATATGTTTCATGCCCTTTTCCTGCAATTAGAATAATATCATTTGGGCTTGCCAATTGACAAGCTGTTTTAATTGCTTGCTTTCTATCAACTATAGACAATGTTTTTCTTTGGTTTTGTGGTTGCACACCCTCTTCCATGTCGGCAATAATGCCAATTGGATCTTCTGTTCTCGGATTGTCAGACGTGATGATCACTTTATTGCTCATAGTTGAAGCAATGTTTGCCATGATTGGTCTTTTTGTTCTATCTCTATCGCCTCCACAACCTACAACCGTTATTAATTGCTCGTTATTAGTGCGAATGTCATTGATGGTTTTTATAACATTTTCTAAAGCATCCGGTGTATGAGCATAATCAACAATTGCTGTAACTTTTGTATCAGAAACAATAAATTGAAAACGTCCTGAAACACTTTCCAATTCCGATAGTAATCGCAATGCTTCTAATTTATCCATTCCCAATTCAACAGCAGTGCCGTAAATTGCTAACAAATTATAAGCGTTGAATGTTCCGATTAAACGAACCCAAACTTCATTTTCATTTATTTTTAAAAGCAATCCGGACAATTGATTTTCTAAAATTTGTGCTTTATAATCGGCGTAGGATTTTAAAGCATAAGTCAGTTTTCGAGCTACGGTATTTTGAATCATTACCAAACCGTTTTTGTCATCAATGTTTGTCAATGCAAAAGCTGATTTTGGCAAATAATCAAAAAATAATTTCTTTACATCACGGTATTCGGCAAATGTTGGATGATAATCTAAATGATCGTGAGACAAATTGGTGAAAACGCCACCTTCAAAATGCAGTGCTTCCGTACGTTTTTGATGAATTCCGTGTGAACTCACTTCCATAAAGCAATATTCAACACCCATTTCGCTCATTTCTGCCAGATAATAATTGATAGTCAACGAATCCGGTGTAGTATGTGTTGCTTTATATTCTTTATCATTAACCATGATTTTTACGGTTGATAACAATCCTACTTTGTAGCCTGCTTTTTGGAATAATTGGTATAATAAAGACGCGATGGTTGTTTTACCATTCGTTCCCGTGATACCAATTAATTTTAAATTTTGTGACGGGTTTCCATAAAAATTTGCTGATAAAAATGCTAAAGCCGTATTGGTATCTTTTACTTGAATATAGGTAACTCCGGTAACAATTACTTCCGGCAAGGCATCACATACAATTACCGTTGCTCCAAGATTTATCGCTTTTTCAATAAAGTCATGACCGTTAGAAACGGTACCACGAATGGCTACAAAAACATCATTCTCAATAATTTTTCTTGAGTCGAATTCAATTTTGTTGATAGCCATTTCTGTCGAACCTTTTACCGCTTCGATAGCAACTTTATATAATATGTCTTTTAAAATAATCACGATAATTCGAGTATGATTGTTTTGTTTTTATCCAATGATTCTCCTGCAGGAATTGATTGCTTTTTTACTTTTCCGATACCTATAACTTTGACTTTTAGTTTTAAATTTTCTAAAAGGGCCACTGCATCCATTCCGCTCATTCCCTTTAAATTTGGAATAACTTTAGTATCTAAAGATGATTTGATTTTATATTCGTCGTATGCCAATTCCTGTTTGTTTATTTTTTTGTTGATATTTTTAACCAAATTAGTTGATGGCGAATCGGTAAATATCTTTTGCGCTATACGTTTGAAAACAGGCCCGGCCACATCGGCACCATAATAATTATTACCCGAAGTATTTGGTTTGTGAACCACTACTATACAGGAATATTTAGGATTTTCAGCTGGAAAAAATCCAACAAAGGAAGAAATGTAATGTTTGTCTGCACCACCATTTTTACCATAATTGGCTTGAGCTGTACCTGTTTTACCAGCCATGGAGAAATCTTTAGAATACAATTTTGAAGCTGTCCCTCTTTTAACTACATTTTGCATTACAGCTATTAATTTTTTGACAGTTTCATCAGAGCAAACTTTTGGATTGATAACAAGTTTGTTGTATGTTTTAATAGTTTTGTTCCACTCTTTAATCTCAGAAACGAATTGTGGTTTAACCATTTCGCCATTATTAGCAATAGCATTATACAAAGTCAAAGTTTGCAATGGTGTTACAGAAACTCCATAGCCATAAGCCATCCACGGCAATGATAAAGCGCTCCAATTTTTGTCATTTGGCTGAGGAATAATTGGCTTCCCTTCTCCTTGAATCGGGAGCCCAAGAGGTTTATTCAAACCCATTTTATCGATTCTATCAACAAACTCCTGTGGGTTATTTTTGTAATTTTCATAAACGGCCTGAACCATAACAGTGTTTGATGAAACTTCAAATCCTTTTGCTAATGATATACGGCCCCAACCTCCTTTATGAGAGTCTCTTACTTTTTTACCTTTAAAGGAAGGGTAACTTATAACTCCACCTTTACAATCGTAAACTTTACTAGTATCCACTTTCTGATCATCAAGCAATGCAATCATATCAACCAATTTAAATGTTGAACCTGGTTCGTGAGATTCTGCTATTGCATAATTGGTAGTTTCAAAATAGGTTGAATCAGTTTCTTTTAGCTTTCCTAAATTAGAGATAGCTTTGATTTTTCCTGTTTTGGTTTCCATCACTACAACACAACCATGATCTGCTTTGTAATCTTTTAATTGTTTCATTAAAGCATGATGTGCGATATCCTGAATATAAACATCAATAGTAGAAATAACGTCATAACCATCTTGCGGATCAACTTCATTGACATCTTTAATTGGTTTCCACTGTCCTTTTGCTATTTTTTGCTTTAAGACTTTGCCGTCTTTTCCATTAAGATACTTTCTATAAGACCATTCAATTCCTTTACCAACGCGAATTCCGTTTTCATCGATTCTGTCATAACCAATAGTTCTTTCAGCAATTTTTCCAATCGGATGTTCGCGAACGGTTTCTTGCTCCGTAATCATTCCTCCTTTGTTTGCTCCTAAATTAAAAAGTGGAAACCCTTTAATTTTGATATATTCTGTATAGCTTAAATCACGTGCAATTAATAAATATCTGCTCTTGTTGGCACGAGCCATCCTTAATTGGCTATGATAATAAGAAGTTGGTTTGCCTAACATTTTTGACAATGAATCAGCTAAAGGCAATACATTTTTCTCAAAAGCAATTCCTTTTGGTGCCATAGCATCAAAACGGATATTATAATTTGGGATTGATGTCGCTAATAAACTTCCGTCAGAAGAATAAATATTTCCCTTATTAGCAGGAATCACAAAGTTTCTAACGGTTCTTTCTTTCGCTAATTTTCTATAGTAATCACCTTGAGACCATTGAATTTTGGTCAATTTGAAAGTGATCAATACAGCCATTATAAAGATGCTAAATGCAACTAAATAGATTCGGTAAGAGATATGTTTATCTTCTACTGCCATAGTTTTTGAAAGAAACTTTTTTCTACTGGTTTTTTAACTTTTATTTTTTGTGGAGGAACCGGAGAAGGAAAGATTCGTCTTTCTTTCATTTCTTCAGAAACTGTCGATTCCATTTTTAATTTCATTAATTCTGATCGTTTGTCTACAAACTCGGAACGCAATTCTTTTACTTGATTGGTCAATTCAGTAATTCGAAAAACTTTTTGCTCAAATCGGTGTGTATTGGCAATCATTAAAAGCGCTAACAGAAAAAGAAACACAATAAAACGCCAATTTCTTGTAGCATCTTCATTGACTAAAAACCGAGCTTTTAATATGCTGTAAACTCCTTTTTTCATTTCTTATTTCTTTTCAGCTACCCTTAGCTTTGCACTTCTTGCTCTGTTATTTTCTTTTATTTCTTTATCAGAAGGAACGATTAACTTCTCAATACTTTTAAACGGAACTGAAAAATTCCCAAAAAAATCTCGCTCCGGCTCACCTTCAAACAGACCATTTTTCATGAAACGCTTAACCAATCTATCTTCTAAAGAATGATATGAAATCACGCTTAATCTTCCTTCTGGTTTTAGTATTTCAAGTGATTGTTCCAAAAATTCTTTTAAAACATCCATTTCCTGATTTACTTCAATTCGTATTGCCTGATAGATTTGCGCCAGAATTTTATTTTTGTGCTGTTCTGGTAAAAACCTCGATAAAACAGTTTTTAATTCATCTGTTGTACTGATGCTTTTCTTTTCCCTAGCTTCTATAATTGTTCTGGCTAAAGCTGGAGCTACTTTCAATTCTCCATAATCCAAAAAAACTCTTTTCAAGTTTACTTCGTCGAATTCATTCACAACTTTAAAAGCATTCAATTCATTTTTTTTACTCATTCTCATATCTAGATCTGCATCAAAGCGTGTAGAAAAACCTCTTTCAGGAACATCAAACTGATGGGAAGAAACACCTAAATCTGCCAATATCCCATCAACGCTTTTTACACAGTGAAATCTCAAAAACCGTTTGATATATCTAAAATTTTCAGGTATAAGTGTAAATCTTTCGTCAGATAAAGCGTTAACAAAAGCATCTTCATCTTGATCAAATCCGAATAGTTTTCCGTTATGGCCTAACCGTTTCAAAATTTCTTTAGAATGACCGCCACCGCCAAAAGTCACATCCACATATACACCATCAGGTTTGATATTCAATCCGTCAACAGTTTCTTTCAATAAAACCGGATTATGATATTCCATCATTGTCATCATTACTGTTTCCCATTACATCTTCGGCTAAATTTGCAAACTCATCATCATCGCCCGCAATTGCATTTTCATATAAATCTTTGTCCCAAATCTCAACGATATTAACCGCTGAAGACAACACAATGTCTTTGGAGATTTTACTAAAGCCTACTAAATCTTTTGGAATTAACAACCTTCCTAAATCATCAACTTCTACCACTTTTACTCCAGCGGTAAACCGACGAATGAAGTCGTTGTTTTTCTTTACAAAGCGGTTCAATTTGTTGATTTTTTGCATCATCAAATTCCACTCTGTCATTGGATATAACTCTAAACAAGGTTGAAAAACGGAACGCTTTAAGACAAAGCCATCTTGCAAGGAATTAGCAAGTTGCTTCTTTAATGCCGAAGGAATCATGAGTCTTCCCTTGGCATCAACTTTACATTCGTATGTTCCGATTATGGTATTCAATTTGGTTTTTTATGGTTACGAGCAAAAATATAAAAATAATTACCACAATTTACCACAAAATACCACTTTGTTAATAAGTTTT
>NZ_JBMOGQ010000013.1:0-31424 GCF_049318325.1 Flavobacterium sp.
AGATTTAATACTTTTATTGAAGAAATAAATATAACAAAAAAGGCACTTACTAAAGTTTATTGAAATATAGTTCAGCAAACCTATTGAACAGAAAAAATGCTTTAAATTGGTGCGCGAATTTGAATTAAAATTGAATAATTAATTCCTTAATTAATTTTCTAACGTAAGGTTCTGCTTTAGCGGCAGCTTTTAAAACTTCTTCATGGCTTACTTCTTCCATGGCCGTTTCAACATCACCCATATCGGTAATTACAGATAGTCCAAAACAATCAATTCCCATGTGTCGAGCAACAATAACTTCTGGTACAGTTGACATTCCAACACAATCGGCGCCTAAAACTTTTACCATTTTATATTCCGCAAAAGTTTCAAATGTTGGACCTTGCAAACCAAGGTAAACCCCATCATGAACAGTGATGTTATTTTCAACAGCTATTGCCTTAGCTTTATTAATCATAGCTTTATTGTAAGCTTCATTCATATTCAAAAATCTTGGACCAAAACGCTCGTCATTTTTTCCACGTAATGGATGCTCCGGAAACATATTAACATGATCCTTAATTATTACAACTGAACCAACTTCATAATTTGAATTTACGCCACCAGAAGCGTTTGAAACTATCAATTTAGTTACCCCAAGATATTTCATAACACGAACAGGGAACGTTACTTGCTTCATATCATAGCCTTCGTAAAAATGGAAGCGACCTTGCATAGCCATTACTTTTTTATCACCAATAGTTCCAAAAACAAGTGCGCCTTTATGCCCTTGAACAGTTGACACAGGAAAATTTGGAATTTCATTATAAGGCAATGTAAATTCAATAGAGATATCATCGGTAAAACTACCTAATCCAGAACCTAAAATAACACCATATTCGGGACTGAAATTGGTTTTATTTTTTATATAATTAACGGTTTCTTGTACTAGTTCCCACATTTTTAATATATCTTTAAATTATTTTTATCTATTTGTAATTCAGTTTTTTATAAAATATAATAAAAAATAAAATTGAAGTATTTATCAAATAAACTTCACAAAAACTTCACAACAATAGTTTTTATATTATTTTTACAATTCTAATTTGAATTATTCAAATGTAAAATAAATATGGGAGTTAAGATAATTTTAGCGAGGAAAAAAAGCGACATTGTAGGAACACTGGCTATTCAAGCGATTAAGAACAAAGTAAAAACTCAAAAAAGAATTGGTATTCAAGTAAAAGTAGAACACTTTGAAAAGTATTTTATCAAAAAACTTAATCGTTTTAACGTCAATGACGAATTGGATTATAATTCAATCAATAACAAAATCACAGAAGAACTCAATATTTTTAATGGATTGGGAACCTCAACAATTTATTCAAAATCAAACAATGAAGATGAGGAACAAAACAATTTATCTTATCTTGATTATTTCAAAAAGGAAACAAGTAAAATATTGGTATTAGGAACAAAATCAAGATACAACGACGTCCTAAACTCAATCAAAAGATTTTTACAAAAAAACAAAAAAGAGGATTTATTATTTAGCGAAATTACTCCCGACTGGATTGATTATTATGTTATTTTTTTGAAAAATAGGGGACTTGCTAATACGTCTATTGTTGATACTATTTCGGTTTTTAGAAAAGTCCTTAATTCAGCAATCAATGAAGACATTATATTTTACAAAAAAAATCCTTTTAGTAAGTATCAACAATTACAAAAATCAACAAAACCAATAGATCCTTTAAGTGATGATGATATACTAAAATTATTATCTCTCAAAAGTGATGGTTCAAAAAAACAAGACAATTTAATTTATTTTAAAAATATGTTTTTATTTCAGTTTTTCGCAAACGGAATGAGAATGTCAGATTTGTTTTTTATTCGTTGGGAAGATTTTAAACCTGAAAAATTAGTTTATCAAATGATGAAAACCGACAGAAATATGGAAGTGTATTTCAACATAAACATTTGTCATATATTAAATGAAATGTTAGGAAATCAAGTACTCTATGATGAAATAGTAAAAACAACTAAACTTGAAATCCCTTTTAATTGTTATGGGGTTTTATTCAAAACAGAAAATGATATAATTGACAAAATAAACATTACAGATTGTAATAAACTATTAAAGAAATTAAGAATTAGTAAGATAAACCTCGATAACGAAATTAAAGGTGGTGATGTAGGAAGATTAGATTTTTATAAAGGATACTACTACCCTATTCATTCTAATACAGAAAGAATAGAAACAATAAAGGAAATGATTGATTTGAGAATAAAAATTGAAGATAAAATTGAAACCAAATATATTTTTAATACTTACAAAAAGATTAAAACTTTAGATCAAAATGATTTTATTTTTGAAAGATTTATTAGAGATAAACAAATAGGAATATTTAAAAAATACAATAAAAATAAAGAACTAACCGAATTACAATATAAAAGATATAAAAATCTTCAAGGTAGATACAATTACTTTCTTTCTCAAATAAAAGAAGTTTTCGGATTTGACATTCGATTGAGTAGTCATATTGCTAGACATTCTTTTATAAACTCATTACTTAAGAGCGGAAAAGCTGATTTATGGGATATTAAAAACTTAATGGGACACGGAGAATTAAGAACTTCGGAAAAATACATCAACAAACATTTTCAAGGAAAAGAAAAACAAAATAAAATAAGTAAAGGAGTTAGTCGAATGTATCAAATTAGACGTATCGAATAATTGAAAATTGTACCAAACCACAAAGTGTATCATTTTAATCTATAAAGATATGGTTTAATGATACACTTTCCGTATTTTTGTAATATAAAATATTAAAACGATACAATATGAAAGTGGTTATATACTCTAGGGTTTCAACAAATAGTCAGGATTACAAAAGACAAACAGAGGAATTGTTAGATTTTTCAAAAACGATGAATTATGAGGTTGTTTCTATTTTCGAGGAAAAAATATCCGGAGGCAAAACAAATGAGGAACGTCCAGAACTTATGAAAATGATAAACCTTGTCAAAACTAATAAAATTGACAAAGTCCTTTGTTGGGAACTTTCAAGGATCGGAAGGAATACAATAGAAGTTTTAAAAACTATTCAGTTATTAAATGAAAATTGTATTTCTCTTTATATTAAAAACCACAATATAGAAACCTTAAATGATAAATGTGAGATAAACCCAATGTCTCAATTCTTAATTCAAATCCTTACCTCTGTTAGTGAAATGGAGAAAACTCAAATTAGACAAAGAATAAAATCAGGTTATGAGAGTTATAGAAAAAATGGTGGGAAAGTTGGAAGAAAAGAAGGTTTTAAAAAAGACAATGGAACTCTTTTAACAGAACACAAGGACGTTGTAAAATTATTGAAACAAGGATATTCAATAAGAAAGACAATGAAACTAACTGATAAAAGTAGCGGAACTATTCAAAAGATTAAAAAAATAATTTCCGAATTATAATTCTTTATCAAACTCAAACATAAAAGACATAGCAACAGACAATCCTTTTGACAAAGATTTTATTGTACAAATTGTTGGATTTATAACACCTCTCTCTATTCTTGTAATTTGAGGTAAAGAAACTTCTGCTAGATTAGCAAGTTCTTCTTGGGACATACCTTTCCCCTCTCGCATTTTTTTTAAATGTTTCCCAAACGATACTAAATACTCCTTATCCTTTGTGTATATCAATTCCTACAAGGTTTTAAAATGTAAAATTGATACAATCATAGATGATCTTTCTAATCATACATGATTAGTACAAAATATTTTTATATATTTACCGCAGAAACAACTTAACCGCAAGGTGATTGCGGTATGTGTTTTTATGTTTGTATATGTAAATAAGTAGAAAAAATGAGAAGATATTTTTATGTTTTAGTATTGTTTTTACCTTTTTTAATGACAAGTCAAACAAAAAACAACTCAAAAAATTATACTAGGTATGATTGTAGTTCTATTAGGGATTTTGACGAATTTTTAACATCGGATAGTTATACAAATTGTAGTTGTAAAAAATATTTGAGTTATTCAATTTTAGTTGAAAAAAATAGGATAACAATATCAACATTTGAACAAGGGAAATTAAATAGTAAAAATATTTATGATAATCTAATAATAGAGGAAACTAAAGATTTTTATATCTACAAAAGAGATGATGGAAGAGAGAATGGAGAACAAGATTTTATGGAAATAGTCATAACAAAAAACAAAAAAAAGGTTATGTATTATTGGATGGATTACAGTTATAATCCTCATCAAGTTTTATACATTTTAAAATAAATCAAAAACAAATATTAAACAATTAAATCTAAACAAAATGAAAAAAAAGAATTATTTATTTATGACAATAGTAATGTGTGTTTTACTAATTTCTTGCGGAGGAAAAACTGAAAAAAAAGATGGAAGTACTGCTGAAATAACAACCAGCGAGAGTGATGTTCCATTGAATGAACTTAACATTAGGGCTGATTTTGAATATGACTCTTATACTACACAAAATATTAAGAGAAATGATGAAAAAGAAAACTTCACTGGACTAGGTGTAGAAAAAGATCAAAATGATAGTATTTTAAATATCGCTGAAGTAAAAAATGGTTGGTTGATAAGATATACACATAGAATAAAAGCAGACAACAGATATATAACTATTTCTGACTTTACTTTTGACAATGGTGAAATTAAAGATGGTTTTAAAAAAGAAATAAATGACAAATACGATCCAAAAATTTGTTATGTACAAAGTGTTAAAAGTTATAAGAATGGAAAAAATCAGGAAGATTTAGCAATAAAGATAAGAACAGAAGAAAAAATTGTGATAAATGGTAGATATGATGAAAACGCAAATTGGATTGGAGAAAACATTTCATCAATGACCGTAAAAAACTTTTGTACAGGTTCAAATAGAGAAAAACAAATTGATGTTTTAAAATTAAAATGTCTATCAAATTTTAAAAAAGATTATGGTTCTGAAAAATCTGGTTTTGAGTCCGATAGTGAATACGAATATAACGCTATAAAATATTATGAAAATGCTGACGAAAAGATTATATTTAAAACTCTTGATGATATGAAAAAAGAATTGCCAAAATTTGATTATTGGAAAAAATAAAAAAAATTTTTGGATTATTTTAAATTCATATTACTATCCTTATTATTTAAAAAGTCCCAATGGGGCTTTTTTTTTGATATATACTTTATGAAAAGAACTAAATTAGAAATAAATAAAAAAGGTATAACTATCAAACCTCAACACTTAAATAAAATCTTTATTGATTGTGATACAAAAAAACTTCTTTACGACTTCGAGAATAATAATATTCAAAATGATTTATTGAATAATTGGGAGGTTGTCTATTATTTTGATGTTTTAGATGGTGTCCTTACATTTTCTATAGATGAATATGATTTTATACACCAATCTTTAAAATCGTTTATAAGGGATAAAAAAATTGATGATGTCTTGAAAAAAAATTAAACTGAAAAGTCCCGTCATTCGGGGCTTATTTTTTTTAACATTTTTTTAACATTTAAACATTTCGAGTAGTCATCACGGGTTCCAATTTTCCAAATTTTTAGTCAATTATTTTAGTGTTTCATATTAAATATTTTCATTTTATCTTTGTCAAACAAATGAGAAACATACCTCTAAAATTTCTGTTAGAGATTAAAATTCAAGACATTATAAAATAAAATTTAAAAAAAAACTTGCTTTTAGTGAAGGTGGATTTCTATGTTTTAAAACGAAGTAAAAAAACAATTTAATAACTATAAATAAAATGAGTGGAGTATCAATTTTCGATGGTGGTTTTACTACTTATCCAAAGATTTTCATTTCGGGAGGAATGAAGAAATCTAAAAAAGTAATCAATACAAGTTTAATTGTTGTTAAGTCCTATATGATGGGACCAGACAAACAAGCAAAAAACGGGTATATCAATAATCTTAAAAACAACTTGGGTATTATTGAAGGTGGTGTAAGAACTTTTAAAACAAGTTTTATCTCTGGGAACAAATCTGTTAAGTATAACGGATATGATTTACAACTAGTGGTTAAAGATGGTGTGGTATTTTTATCAGTATCATTAGACGGACAGACATTTATGTTTGATTGCTGGAATATCAATTCAGTAGTAGATGGGTTAAGTCAAAGAAATAACAAATGTAATTTTTTTGATGTGGTATATGTTGAGGATTTAATCAACAAAGGTAGATTAAGTGTGAAGTTTAACGTGAGTAAATTAAAAAACCACGGAACAACTTGGAAGATTTTGTAATAGAATAACTTAATCTTTTGGTTATGGGTAATATAAATTACTACAAAGTATAAAAGGGTTTAACATTTAGTGTTAAACCCTTTTTTGTTTTAATAGGTTTTGGGAGGTTGTTTTTGCCGATACATATTCTTGATTTAAAAATGATTTTTAATTCGTTAAATGTTTTTAAAATCACTTTAAAACATTAGGATTGTGGTGGGGTTTAGATGTCTGAGCTAGATTGAGGGGAAAACTTAGATACACTAATCCTAACAATGGTATTACCCAATGTTGGTTAGCCAAGTTTTCACCTCTTAAATATGCCTGATCCAGCGTATCGGGTATAAACTTAATATACTATCGTCTTTGATGTACATTTGGGAAAGCCACTTACAATGTTTTAAGACACACCGCTATACCTATCACTTCTTTCCTTCTACTATGATTGCACTTTGTATAGTTCCCCTGGTAGTGCGTTTTATTATAAGTCCCAGTGTTAAGTTTTATCGTTCCCCCAACTTATAAATGTTTATAAAATCTATTTCAATTTCTCAATCTTTACCTTTAATTCCTCAATCTTAATTTTCAAATTTATTTGTTCCCTTTTCTTAAAATCTTTTTCAAGATTAAATTTTTCTTTATTCTTTTTAATGGTTTCCTCGTGTTTTCTAATCTTGTTCCAATCTATCATTTCCTTTATGTAATTTTTCTATAAGAACAATTTCCATCAACTCAAACAAGGTTGTTTCCGGATATAAAAACAGATTTTTATATTTAATAATTTCCGTTTGTTGTTTTTTAAGTTCTCTTTGAACTTTTGACTTTGAAACATTTAATATACTTCTAATGGTTTCAACATCATAAAGGTTTTTATTTTCTTTTGTAAAGTGAATTATCATTTTTAAGGGTTTTATATTTATTAGTTAGTTTGTTGTATTCCTCAATCAATTCATCAAGGTTTAAATCTTCATCCTCTTTTAATTTTCGTTTTGGTTCTGTTGGTTCTTCTATATCGTCTATGTCGTCAATAAGTTCGTCATCCGATATATTAGTTTCTTCATCATTCAATTCATCTTGGATCTCTTTGTTGTATTTCTCAACAATAAACTTAAAGAAGTTCGTTTGAAGGTGTTTTCTTTTTTTCATTATATAATTTCTTTTTTAAAAGTTGAAACAATCGAATAAATCGTTTCAATCCATAAATATATATTATGAAAAAAGTTGAGGTTTTATAAAATGTGGATTGTTTATAGATGAGTTGTATATAATCGTATATACCTATTATAAAAAAGAGAGTTAGAAACAATCCTAACTCTCTTTGATATGTCATTCTGTGAATATTCCATAT
This sequence comes from Flavobacterium sp., assembly GCF_049318325.1. Lineage (GTDB taxonomy): Bacteria > Bacteroidota > Bacteroidia > Flavobacteriales > Flavobacteriaceae > Flavobacterium. Next base: position 7,594 of record NZ_JBMOGQ010000013.1, read on the forward strand.
AAAAACTTCACAAAAACTTCACGGTTTTTTTATTGTATTTTTTATTTATTTGTTTTACAATTACTTACAGAATTATTTTTACTTGTTCCCACATAGTTTAAAATGATTGTATCAAAAGATTCTTGATTACTCAAAAATTTACTTTTAATTGGTAAATAAAATAATTGTTTTCTTAAAATTTTAGCCTCCAAACGTACAAAATCTTTTTCAGTTGTAACGATGATTTTATCGATAGCCTGGCTTTTAATATTTAAAATGTCGCTTTCCGTAAAATGATGATGATCAGAAAACACCATAACCTCATCTTTGTCAGTTAGTAAATAATCAAAAAACGGTTTTGGTTTTGCTATTCCGGCAAGTAACATTTTCTGAGTTAATTTTAAATCGCTAACCGCTAGACTTACGGTATCGTTATAAACCTTATCATCATAATCAATACTGCTAAAAAAGATTTCTACTTTATTATCATTCCGACTAAGGTGGTATCTCCTCAATTTTACACTAATTTCTTCCTGCTCCAATTCAGTAATATTTGGCGGGCATTTGGTTACAATTATCAAATTAGCTCTTTTAGCACCATTTCTGCTTTCGCGAAGGTTTCCTGTTGGCAGCATAAAATCATCACAAAATAAATCTTCATAAGCCGTCAGAAGTATATAAAAACCTGATTTTACTTTGCGATGCTGAAAAGCATCATCCAACAAAATAATTTCAGGACTGGATTTTTGATTCAATAATTGCTCAATTCCGTTTTTCCTGTCAGCATCAACGGCAACCTGAATGTTTGGGAATTTTTTAAAATACTGAAAAGGTTCATCACCTAAAATTTCAGCCGTTGAAGTAGCGTCGGCCAAAATAAAACCTTCTGATTTTCGCTTGTAACCCCGACTCAATGTTGCTACTTTATAATTGGGAGATAACAGCCGAATAAAATACTCAATTTGAGGCGTTTTTCCAGTGCCGCCAACACTCAAATTACCAACAGCAATAACAGGAATATCAAAAGAATAGGATTTTAGAATACCTTTATCGTAAAGATAATTTCTTAAGGAAGTGATAAAACCATACAATATGGCAAAAGGAAATAGTAATTTTCGCAACAAATTCATAAAACGAAAGTAACGATTTTTTATCTTTGAATGAAAATTATTCTTGCTGTAGAGAACAAATGAAACAATATTGCTTTATATTTAATTTTCTTTTTTTGCTGATTTCTCCAATTACCTTGGCGCAAGAAACCGAAAATGCTGCCTTACTGAAAATAATTTTTTCCAAATACTACAAAAACGAAAAAGTAATTACCAAAGGAAGACTTCAATTATTGAGTTTTTATTGTAAAAAAGCACCTAACAACGAAGAAGTTTTGGAAGTGATTTCAAAAAGTGATTTACTCAAAAAAAATGCTGACGAAATCAAAAAGCAAATCGATATTAGCATCGATGAAGATTGGTCAGCCGCTTATAATATATTATTTGACAATCAAAATCAATATTTGAAAAGTAAGGTCAATGCGTGCTTGTCTTTTGAAGAATATAAAGAAGTCTACGAGAAATATGGCGAAAACAACCAGCGTTTAATGATTGTCAGCAAACCAATATATTTTGCCAACAACAATTTTGTCTTAGTTAAAGTTGCTTTCTACAGAAACATAGAACACAATAGCGGTAGTTTTTTGCTACTCGAAAAAACAAACGGTATTTGGACAATTAAAGAATATATAAACGAATGGGCAACCTAACTATATGAAGATAAAAGAAATACTTTCTGTTTTAGAAGAAATGGCTCCTTTGGCGTATGCTGAAGATTTTGATAATGTTGGTCTACTTGTTGGCGATGGCAATACTGAAATCATCGGAATTTTAGTCTGCCACGACGCTTTAGAAAGCGTAATTGACGAAGCTATTGCTAAAAAATGCAACTTGGTCGTTTGCTTCCATCCAATTATTTTTTCAGGATTAAAGAAGATAACTGGTAAAAATTATGTTGAAAGTGCTGTACTGAAAGCCATTAAAAATGACATTGCTATTTATGCGGTTCATACGGCATTGGACAATCATAAAAAGGGCGTGAACAAAATTTTCTCCGATGCTTTAGGTTTAATAAATACTAAAGTTTTGGTTCCCAAAGAACACTTTATCCAAAAACTAGTTACCTATACAATTCCTGAAAATGCTTCAGAATTACGCAATGCCTTGTTTGAGGAAGGTGTCGGAAAAATTGGCAACTACGAAGATTGTAGTTTCAACACTAAAGGTATTGGAACGTATATGGGCAACGAAGACAGCAATCCGGAAATTGGAGAACGCTTTGAATTTGTAGAAAACGAAGAAATCAAAATTGAAGTAACCTTTGAGAAACACCTGCAATCCAAAATATTAAAAACACTTTTCAAAAAACATGTTTATGAAGAAGTGCCCTATGAGATTTATGATTTGCAAAATACCCATCAAAACATAGGCCTGGGAATGATTGGAGAACTCAAAAAACCAATGAGTGAAACCGAGTTTTTAGCCTTCGTAAAAGATAAAATGCAATGCGGAGGAATTCGACATAGTGCTTTACTTGGAAAATCTGTTCAGAAGGTTGCTGTGCTTGGCGGTTCCGGTAGTTTTGCAATTAAGAATGCTATTCAAGCAAATGCCGATGTTTTTTTAACCGCCGATTTGAAGTACCACAACTTTTATGAAGCTGAAAATCAATTGGTTTTAGCCGACATTGGCCACTTTGAAAGTGAAAGATTTACAAAAAATTATATTGTTGATTTTCTTAAGAAAAAAATCCCTAATTTTGCAATCATTTTTTCGGAAGAAAATACAAATCCAGTTAAGTACTTATAAAATATGGCAGCTACAAAAGAACTAAATGTTGAAGACAAATTAAGAGCTATTTATGACCTTCAAATCATAGATACAAGAATTGATGAAATCAGAAATGTAAGAGGCGAATTGCCTTTAGAAGTGGAAGATTTAGAAGATGAAGTTACTGGCTTAACTACTCGTTTGGATAAATTAAAAAGTGACTTGGAAATTATTGAAGAGCAAATTAAGAACAAAAAAAATGCCATCGATGATCATCAAGCTGCAATAAAAAAATATACCGCACAACAAAAAGAAGTTCGTAACAATAGGGAATTTAATTCATTAACTAAAGAAGTTGAATTTCAGGAATTGGAAATTCAATTGGCCGAAAAACAAATCAAAGAATTAAAAGCTTCTATCGAACACAAAAAAGAAGTGATTGCAAATTCTAAAGAAAAATTAGAACAAAAAACAACGCATCTAAAACATAAAAAAGCAGAATTGAGCGATATCATGGCAGAAACTCAAAAAGAGGAAGCCTTCCTAATCGAAAAATCTGCTGAATATGAAGCGTTAATTGAAGAAAGATTATTAGCCGCTTACAAAAGAATTCGTTCAAGCGTTCGTAATGGTTTAGCAGTTGTATCTATTGAGCGTGGTGCTTCGGCTGGATCTTTCTTTACCATTCCACCACAAACCCAGGTAGAAATTGCAGCCAGAAAGAAAATCATTACCGATGAGCATTCAGGAAGAATTTTGGTAGATGCTTCTCTAGCTGAGGAAGAAAGAGAAAAAATGCAAAAATTATTTGCTCACCTATAATATACTAATCCCGATACTCTCGGGATTTTTTATGAAAAAAATTCAATATTTAATCCTCACAAAATCAATTGGGTATTATCTCAACGCATTGAGCTATTTCAATTTAGAAAAAGCTAAAATACAAGCATACCAACTTTTTAGTCAACCCAGAAAAGGAAAAATCAAAAAAGAAAAATTACCAAAAACACTTCAAAGTGCCGCTTTTGAAACTTTTGAATACCATAATGAAAAGTTTCAAGCCTACATTTGGAAAGGCACCCGAGCCGCAGCCGAACGAAGCGAAGCTAATGAAGACATAATTCTGCTCATTCACGGTTGGGAAAGCAATGCTTCACGCTGGAAAAAATTATTGAACTACCTAAAACCTTTAGGTAAAACCATAATCGCAATTGATGGTCCAGCTCACGGATTAAGTGAAGGCAAAGAATTCAATGCTCCAAAATTTGCAGAATTCATAAACATAGTAACTCAAAAATACCAACCAAAAACCATCATCGGGCATTCTGTAGGCGGAGCAGCAGTTTGTTTTTATCTCAACAAATACAAGGATAAAACAATAGAAAAAGTTATACTATTAGGTGCTCCTTCCGATTTTAAAATCATTGCAAATAATTTTGTGAAACTTTTGAGTTTAAACAATAGGATAAAATATAAACTAGAAAAATACTATTTTGAAAAATTCAGTATTGATATCAATGAATTTTCCGCACATAAATTTGCGCAAAACTTTACCCAAAAAGCATTAATCGCTCATGATTCAGAAGACAAAGTCGTGCTTATAGATGAAGGCCGAAAATATGCAGACGCATGGAAAAATGCCATTTATATCGAAACTAAAGGTTTAGGACACAGTCTGCATGACGCCGATTTATATCAAAAAATAGTTGCATTTATTGAGCAATAGAGCCATAATCGTTTTCAAATCTTTAGACTTTTACTTACTGTTTGTTCCACTATTTTTATTGTCACACTGAGCGTCTACCTGTCGGCATACAATCAGTCGAAGTGCCTTACTAGCAATAAAAAGGATTCCAAATCCCACCTGTTCAGTGCTAGCTAGTACTTTTCCTTTACTTACTAACATCCTAAAAAACTGAAAATTAATTCAACTTAAAAAGACCTCTTTACTTTTTTTCCATTTCAGTAAAAAAAATCCAATTCAACACTAAAAATTTCCTATTTTTAACAAAATCATTACTTATCACTTTTACTAATTATTCCTAATCATGAAAATAGATAAAATTCAAGCACTTCGTGGTCCCAATATTTGGAGTGTTCAACGTAAAAAATTAATCCAAATGCGTCTTGATTTGGAAGAAATGGAGCAATTTCCAACCAATAAAATAGATGGTTTTCGTGAAAGGATAGAAGCTATGTTTCCAACAATGATTGAACATCGCTGCTCTGAAGGTGTTCGTGGTGGATTCTTTTCCCGAATTGAACGAGGTACTTGGATGGGACATGTAATTGAACATATTGCTTTAGAAATTCAAACTTTAGCCGGAATGGAAACTGGCTTTGGAAGAACCCGCGAGACCAAAACTCCAGGAGTATATAATGTAGTTTTTAGTTATACCGAAGAAAATGTCGGAATGTTTGCTGCCGAAAGCTCAGTTGCTATTGCCGAAGCATTAATCGAAGGAAGACCTTATGACCTTGAGGCCGATATTCAGAAAATGCGTGAAATCAGAGAACGCGTTCGTCTTGGCCCATCAACGGGAAGTATCGTTGAAGAAGCGGTTTCGAGAGATATCCCATGGATTAGATTAGGAACAAACTCATTAGTTCAATTAGGTTATGGTATCAATCAAATGCGTTTTCAGGCTACCATTACCTGTAAAACGAGTAGCATTGCTGTTGATATTGCCTGCAACAAAGAACAAACAAAAAAAATGCTCGACGCCGCTTCTATACCGGTTGCCAATGGAGGAATTTGCGTAGATGAAGCTGATTTAGATGATGTTATTCAAAAAATCGGTTATCCAATTGTTATTAAGCCATTAGATGGAAATCACGGCAAAGGTGCTTCAATCAATGTAAAAAATAGAGAAGATGCTATTGACGGTTTGGCTTATGCCAAAAAATACAGCCATCGAGTTATTGTTGAAAAATTTATTACAGGCCATGATTTCAGGGTTTTAATTATTGATAATAAATTAGTTGCTGCAGCCAAACGAGAACCGGCGCATGTAAAAGGAGATGGAAAACAAACTATCCAACAATTGATTGAAGAAACAAATAAAGACCCGCGTCGTGGTTATGGACATGAAAATGTTTTAACCCAAATTGATGTTGATAGAGATACCACCGATTTATTAGAAAAATTAAATTATACTTTAGAAACTGTCCCTAAAAAGGGAGAAGTTGTTTATCTAAAATCAACTGCGAATTTGAGCACGGGCGGAACTTCTATTGATGTAACAGATATGATGCATCCTGAAAATATTTTCCTTTGCGAAAGAATTTCCCGTGTCATCGGATTAGACATCTGTGGTGTTGATATTATGGCTGAAAATCTAACCCAGCCTTTAAAAGAAAACGGCGGTTGTATATTGGAAGTTAATGCTGCGCCCGGATTCAGAATGCACTTAGCGCCATCAGAAGGATTGCCTCGAAACGTTGCGGCTCCAGTTATAGATATGCTTTATCCTCCGGGAAAACCAAGTCGTATTCCAATTATTGCTGTAACAGGAACTAACGGGAAGACTACTACAACCCGACTTTTGGCTCACATTGTAAAAAATAATGGTTTCAAAGTTGGATTTACTACCTCTGACGGAATTTATGTCCAAAACCACATGATGGAAAAAGGCGATACAACTGGTCCTGTTTCTGCAGAATATATTTTAAAAGATCCAACAGTAGAATTTGCTGTTTTAGAAACTGCTCGTGGGGGAATTCTGCGCTCCGGACTTGGTTTTAGCCGTTGTGATATTGGGATAATCACCAACATTCAGGAAGATCATTTAGGATTGAGTGATATTCATACTTTAGAAGATTTAGCTCGTGTAAAAAGTACGGTTGTAAAAAGCGTTAAGAAAGATGGTTGGGCAATTTTGAATGCCGAAGACGAGCAATGCTTGAAAATTGCCAATGAATTAAGCTGTAATATTGCTTACTTTAGTATGGATGAAAACAATCCTAAAGTAAAAAAGTTTTCCAAAGAAGGTAAAATTGTAGCTGTTTATGAAAATGGATTTATAACTATCAAAAAAGGAGAGTGGAAAATCAGAGTTGAAAGAGCAACTCATGTTCCATTAACTATGGGCGGAAAAGCCAAGTTTATGATAGCCAATGTTTTAGCCGCAACTTTAGCAAGCTATTTACAAGGATTTAAAACCGATGACATTAGTTTATCATTACAAACATTTATCCCAAGTGCTGCACAAACACCGGGAAGAATGAACATATTCGAGTTTAAAAAATTCAAGGTATTGATTGACTTTGCACATAATCCGGCTGGCTATAGAGGTGTTGAAGAATACTTAAGCTCTGTTGAAGCCACCAAAAAAATTGGAATTATTGCCGGAGTTGGTGACCGTCGTGATGAAGATATTAAAGAATGTGCCACTATTGCAGCGCGAATGTTTGACCACATCATCATTCGTCAAGAGAAATATTTACGTGGTAGAACCGAAAATGAAATCATTGGTTTGATAATGGAAGGAATTTCAGCAAGTGGTAGAGATGTCACTCATGAAATTATATCTAAAGAGGTAGAAGCTATCAAACATGCTATTACTAATGCAGAAGAAGGCACCTTCATTACTGCTCTTAGCGATGTGGTGACCAATGCTATTGAAATTGTTCAAGAATATTTGGACAAGGAAAGTGAAGAATAAATAACTTATAAGAATCCCAAACACTAACGTTTGGGATTTTAATTTTTATCAAATGAGTAATCTTAAAACACTAGTAAATCAATTAGAATCTCATATTGTTGATTTTGAGAAGACAAATGTTTCTATTTCTCAATCCTCAATCGGATGGCATATCGACCATAGTTTGATGACCATAAATGGAATTATACACCAATTAAAAAAGTCAAATCCAGAGCAGTATAAATGGCGATTGAATTGGAATCGAATTTTCATTCAAAGTGTTAATAAAATTCCGAGAGGAAAAGCAAAAGCTCCCAAAGTGGTTAAACCTCTCGAAACCGCGACAGCCGCTCTACTTATTTCAAAATTAGAAATTGCAAAGAATAGTTTAATTGATTTAGAAACTCTTAACGCTAATTCTTATTTTACCCATCCTTACTTTGGCGATTTAAATCTAAAAAACACACTTTGGTTTTTAAATCTGCATACAAATCATCACCTAAAAATTATTAAAGATATTGCTCATAATATATGACAATTTAAAAATTGAAATACTGTTTTATGCTATATTTACGTCCAAAAAACTACTTCATGAATAAAATTTTTCTACTATTCGTTTCTTGTCTGTTGACTTTTTCGACTCAGGCACAATTAAAAAAAATCTCTTTAGAAGATGCTGTTTTACAGCAAAACAGAAAATTTGGAGCCGATAAATTAACCGGTTTTCAATGGATACCCAACTCAAGTAATTATAGTTATTACACCGATTCTTGGACCAAAATGATGAGTACAAATGTGGTCAAAAAAGAAGCCACTGAATTAGTAAAACTAAGTGATATCAATTCAACACTGGGAACAAAGTTGAAAAATTTCTTTGGTATACAATGGATGGACACCACTACGCTTTTAATTTCAGAAACCGGGAAATTTTATAGTTATAACATCAATTCTAAATCGGGTAAACTACTTCAAGAAATTCCTGAAACTGCCGAGAATCAAACCTTTGATGATGCAAAAATAAATATAGCTTTTACGGAAGCAAACAATTTATATTTTTTAAACAAAAACAAAGAAAAAATAGCAGTTACTAATAATTCAGATAAAAATATTGTTTCAGGGCAAACCATTTCTAGAAATGAATTTGGAATTAATAGTGGTATTTTTTGGTCGCCCAAATCAAGTTATCTCGCTTTTTATCAAAAAGACGAAACCGATGTTGCCGATTATCCATTATTAGATATTAATGAAACACCAGGAAAATTGGTTGCTACCAAATATCCAATGATTGGACAAAAATCGGAAAAACCAAAAGTTGGTATTTACAGTTTGACAACTGGAGAACTATTTTTTATAACTCCAAAAAGTAATTCAGACGATTATCTAACCAACTTGGCTTTCACACCAGATGAAAAATTTATTTTGATTGCCGAGTTAAATCGCGGTCAAAATGATATGAATTTGAATTTATATGAAACGGCTTCCGGAAAATTTGTGAGAACACTTTTCAACGAAAAAAATACAAAATGGGTTGAACCAGAACATCCTGCATTTTTCCAAAACAATAAATCGAATAACTTCGTTTGGATTTCTGAAAAAGACGGATTTAACAACCTTTACTACTATACTATTGAAGGTAAATTAATTAAACAATTGACAGCTAATAAATTTCCAACTCGTGAAATCATTGGAACCAATATGGTAGGAACCGAAATTTATTTTAAAGCAACAGGAGAAAAAGGCATCAATATGTTAGCGTATAAAGTAGATTTAAAAGGAAAACAAACTTTGATTACTAAAGACGAAGGCGTTCATAACGTAGTAATTTCATCGGATGGCAATTGGTTTTTTGACGAATATTCAAATCATTCAACACCTTCAAAATCATTGTTGTATGATAAAAATTTAAAAGCTACTACGCTATTAGAAAGTAAAAATAAATACGACGGTTACGAAATCGGGAGTGCCGATATTAAAACCATAAAAGCTGCTGATGGCACAACCGATTTATTCACACGATTAATCAAACCGAGTAATTTTGACCCAACAAAAAAATACCCAGTTTTAGTTTACGTTTATGGCGGTCCACATGCACAAATGATAACAAATTCTTATTTGGATGGTGCCAATCTTTGGATGTATTGGATGGCTGAACAAGGCTATTTAGTCTTTACCATTGACAATCGAGGATCGGACAATCGAGGATTTGCCTTTGAAAGCGTAATTCATGCCCAACTAGGCAATAACGAAATCGACGATCAAATGAAAGGTGTTGAGTATTTAAAATCATTGCCTTATGTAGATGGTAATCGTCTAGCGGTTCATGGTTGGAGCTTCGGCGGATTTATGACTACCTCGTTAATGACAAGAAAACCAGATACTTTTAAAGTTGGTGTAGCTGGCGGACCAGTAATCGATTGGAAATGGTATGAAGTGATGTATGGCGAACGCTATATGGATACGCCAGCCGAAAACCAAAAAGGATTTGACCAAGCCAACGTAACCAATTATGCAAAAGATTTAAAAGGAAAACTGCTCTTAATTCACGGAACAAACGATGATGTTGTGGTAGAACAGCACAATTTAGCGTTGGTTAAAAAGTGTGTCGAATTAGGTAAACAAATCGATTATTTTCCTTATCCGATGCACAAGCATAACGTTATTGGTAAAGACAGAGTTCATTTGATGACTAAAGTTTTGAACTACGTAATTGACAATAATAAGTAGGAGATAATTCCGCTTTCAGCTCAATATTTTCGTCAGTTCGAATTGCAATGACTAGCCAACTTGAATACAAAAAAGGATAGCACTCTAAATGCGAATCATTCACTGAACACTGATAGCAAATGTTAAATTAGTGAAGTAATCAGGGCTAAAAAAAAATCCCAAATTCCGAAAACTTATTTTGGAATTTGGGATTTTATATTGAGACTAATAACTACGTCTTTTGTGGTTTCTTTCTAGCGGCAGGAAATAAGACATTATTCAAAATTAACCTAAAACCCGGAGAAGTGGGATGCAAATCTAAAACGGTTGGCTCATCTCCTACTCTATGTTGGTAATCTTCAGGATCATGTCCACCATAAAATGTAAAAAAACCTTTTCCTTTTTGTCCGTGAATATAACGCGCTTCATCATTCAATTCGTTTTTTCCTAAAACCAATACACTAGATTTTATCAACTCGCTATCAAAAGCCGTAGTTTGCCCCATAAAACCTTTGACTAATTGGGTGTGATTTTGGCATAACATACTTGGAATGACATCCCATTTTGCAGAAAATTCCATTAAGGTGAAATAATCTTTCTCAAACGGAACTCTGCGTTTTTCTGTCATATCAATATCTGAAAATTCATAGTGCTCTGGTTTTCTATCTAAAATGAAATTTTTGAAAGCAAAGGTTTTTGAATAATCAATTTTAGATTGGTAGTTTGGTTCGCTATCATCGCCATCGAACATAGGTTCGCAAATATCTACGCCTTCTGCAGACAATGCAATATCAAAACTATCCGTTGCGGAACACATGGCAAACATAAATCCGCCGCCAATTACAAAATCCCGAATCTTTTTGGCTACAGCCAATTTATCTAGAGAGACTTTAGTGAAACCTAATTTTGTTGCTAAGGCTTCAGCTTCTTTCTTTTGTTCGATGTACCATGGCGCATTTCTATAAGCTCCGTAAAACTTTCCGTATTGGCCGGTGAAATCCTCATGATGCAAGTGAAGCCAATCATACAATAACAATTGGTCACTCAAAACTTCTGTATCGTAAACTACTTTAAACGGAATTTCGGCATAAGTCAATACCATAGTAACCGCATCATCCCAAGGCTGTTTTCCCGGTGGAGAATAAACGGCAATTTTTGGTGCTTTTTCCAATACAACCGATTCCATATTTTGTGATGGACTTGAAATATCTGCTAAAATTGATGCTTCCTCCGCATCTGATAAAATCTCAAAACTTACACCTCGGATTTGGCATTCTTTTCTAATTTCGGCAACATCGGGCAACAAAAATGAACCGCCGCGATAGTTTAGTAACCAACTGGCTTTGTATTGTTTGTCCAAAGCCCAATAAGTAATTCCGTATGCTTTAAGGTGATTTTTTTGGGTAGTTTCATCCATTGGAAGCAAAATAAAATTGGCTTTAACTCCAAAGGAAACAAGGAAGAATAAAAAATATACCGATTTTTTTAAAACCATTTTTAAGTAATTTAATGCCAAAGATAATAGTTTTACTGTGAAGAAAATCACAAAAAAAATCCTCTAATTACAACTTAAGAGAGTATTGAATTTTTAAAACGGAACTTCGCTATCGTCGTCATTGGAATTAATATTGCTTCCAAAAGCTTCGTTGGGTGATGGTAAATTTTTGGTCAAAAACGGATTGTCATCGTGATTCATTTTCGACGGTAAATCATCAAAGGCGCTACCAAATTCTTCGAGGTTATCAAATTTACCTAAGTTTCCTATGAATTTCAAACGGATATTTTCCAAAGAACCATTTCTGTGTTTTGCAATAATGAACTCGGCCTGACCGGCAGTTGGCGTTTGTTCTTGATCATCCCATTCGTCAATTTTGTAATATTCAGGGCGATAAATAAACGAAACTATATCAGCATCTTGCTCAATTGCACCCGATTCACGTAAGTCAGAAAGCAATGGACGTTTGCTTGAACCACGTGTTTCAACAGCACGTGATAATTGCGATAATGCAATTACCGGAACTTCTAATTCTTTGGCTAAGGCTTTTAAGTTTCTGGAAATGGTTGAAATTTCTTGCTCACGATTTCCGCCACCTTTACCGTTACTTCCACCAGCTGTCATCAACTGAAGATAATCGACAATGATAAGTTTAATGCCGTGTTGCGATGATAAACGACGTGCTTTAGCTCTTAAATCAAAGATAGAAAGCGATGGCGAATCATCAATATACAATGGTGCTTTTTCTAAATCTTTTACTTTAGTTGAAAGCTGTTCCCACTCGTGCTTTTCGAGTTTTCCGGTTCTTAATTTTTCTGAAGACAAACCGGTTTCTGAAGAAATTAAACGCGTAATTAACTGTACAGATGACATTTCTAGTGAAAACAATGCCACAGGCTGTTTAAAATCGATGGCTATATTTCTTGCCATAGAAAGTACAAAGGCTGTTTTTCCCATACCGGGACGAGCAGCAATAATAATCAAATCAGATGGTTGCCAACCCGAAGTTATTTTGTCTAGCTTTTCAAAACCGGTGGCTATTCCGCTCAAACCCTCTTTGTTAGCTATTTCTTCAATTCGTTTCTTTGCTTGGATTACCAAACTTTGAGCTGTTTCAGAACTTCGTTTGATGTTTCCTTGTGTTACTTCATATAATTTAGTTTCCGCTTTGTCTAGTAAATCAAATACGTCGGTAGTTTCATCATAGGATTCTTCAATGATTTCGGATGAAATTTTGATTAAGCTTCGTTGGATATATTTCTGTAAAATAATTCTCGAGTGAAACTCAATGTGAGCCGAAGATGAAATCTTTTGTGTTAGTTGAATCAAATAAAAATCGCCGCCAGCCAAATCTAATTTAGCGCTCTTTTTAAGCTGAGCCGAAACTGTTAACAAATCAATAGGCTGAGAATCTGTGAATAACTGAAAAATAGCTTCAAAAATATGCTTGTGTGCTTCTTTATAAAAAGCATCAGGTTGCAGAATATCAATAACTTCATCAACACCTTTTTTATCAATCATCATAGCACCTAATACAGCTTCCTCTAGGTCGAGCACTTGTGGTGGTAGCTTTCCTTTTTCCAAATTTATAATAGTAGTTTTATCTACTTTTATAGGGTTCATATTTCTGAGATTTTCCATGAAGCGAATGTAACTATTTTGAAAGGTTTATTTGAATTGAGTTATCACGAAATTGTGTTTATAAGTTTCTTTTTTTTGTTAACAACCAAAAAAAAATCCGAAACCATTGGGCTCCGGATTCATATATAATTTGTAAGAAATTATTCTTTATATTCACCCATTTTACTGTATTTATCCATCCTCTGCGCTACCAAATCAACTGTTGATAAATCTTTCAATTCATTAAATGCTTTCATGATATATTGTTCCACTGTTTTGAAAGCTGTTTCTTTATCGTAATGCGCTCCACCAAGCGGTTCCGGAATGACATCATCTACTAATTTCATTTTTTTCATATCGGTAGAAGTCAGTTTCAATGATTCAGCTGCTTGTTCTTTGTATTCCCAACTTTTCCATAAGATAGACGAGCAAGATTCAGGAGAAATAACCGAATACCAAGTGTTTTCCATCATTAAAACTCTATCTCCAACTCCAATTCCCAATGCACCACCAGATGCACCTTCACCGATTATAACACAAATAATGGGTACTTTTAAACGACACATTTCAAAGATGTTACGAGCAATTGCCTCACCTTGTCCTCTTTCTTCAGCTTCTAATCCAGGGAAAGCTCCCGGAGTATCAATTAAAGTTACAACCGGAATGTTGAATTTTTCTGCCATTTTCATCAAACGCAAAGCTTTACGATATCCTTCCGGGCTTGCCATTCCAAAATTACGCAACTGACGCATTTTGGTATTAATTCCTTTTTGTTGACCAATTAGCATAAACGATTGTCCATCTATCTTGCCTAAACCACCAACCATTGCTTTATCGTCTTTAAAACTTCTGTCTCCAAAAAGTTCTAAAAAAGTACCTTTAGTTAGATTTGTAATATGTTCTAAAGTATAAGGTCTATTAGGATGTCTGGATAATTGTACACGCTGCCAGGCGGTAAGGTTTTTATAAATCTTTCTTTTGGTTTCCTCTAATTTCTTTTCAATTTGTTTACAGGTTGCAGTGACATCTACATTTGATTCGGCACCAATTATCTGGCATTTATCGAGTTGGTCTTCAAGTTCTTTGATAGGAAGTTCAAAATCTAAATATTCCATAGGGTTAGTTCGTTTTGATTTAATCTAACGACAAATATAAAATTTAATATTATGATAAAAAGTACTTTTTACAGTTTATTGTAAACAAAATTAATGATATGCTTGTACTGATTTAGTTTCGCTTATTATAGCTTTTTATGAATGAATTTAGCAATACAGTTAGCAAAATAATAATCGCTCCTATATAAAATTCAAAACACATTCGCTCTTTTTCTTTAAATACTAAAACTGCTAAAATTATTCCGTAAATAGGTTCTAAATTGATGGTAAGCATTACAGTATATGGACTGAGAAATTTCATTATGGAAGTAGAAGCTATAAACGCATAGGCAGTACAAACTGAACTTAATATCATTAAATACATCAAGTCTTTTGTAGAAAGCGAAAAGAAGGTTATTGAAAAACTATGTGAAAACATTAATAAAAAAGTGAAAAAAACTACGCCTCCACTTAATTCATAAAAAGAGATTACAATGGGATCGTGTTCTTTCACAAATTTACTATTAATAACCGCAAACAAAGCTGAAAGAAAAGCCGAAGACAAAGCGATTAACATCCCGTAAAAATAATTTCCTTCTACATTAAAAATAATATACAATCCAAAAACTACTAGTAATCCAAAGAAAACCTCGTACCAAACGATTTTTTTTCGATAAAGTATAGGCTCTAGTAGCGATGTAAAAAAAGCTCCTGTTGATAAACAGGCCAAAGTCAAAGAAATATTAGAAATCTTGATGGCTTTAAAAAAAGTGAACCAATGTAGTGCAATGATTAATCCTGCAAATAAAAATTGAAGCGCCGTTTTTGTGGAAATTCTAAGTGCTTTTTTTTTATACATCAAATAAACAGCTATAAAGCCTACTGCGAATAGCATTCGAAACCAAACCAATGGTAATGCATCGAGTGTAATTAAAGCTCCCAAAACAGCTGTAAATCCCCAAATGAATACTATTAAATGGAGATGCAAATAACTTTTAAGGTTATCGCTTGGCATTTCGTAGTAGGTAAATTGCTAAAATTCCAAATACAATATTTGGAGTCCAAACTGCTAGTAATGGTGGTGCCGAAGATTTTTCGGCAAGGACGCCAAAAACTTTATCCAAAAAGACAAAAGCAAATGCCAAAATAATTCCAATAGCCAGATTGGTTCCCATACCGCCTCTGCGTTTCATAGACGATACGGCAACAGCAATAATTGTTAGAATAAATGCCGAAACCGGTATGCTATATTTTTTATAAAGTACTACCAAATACACATTGATATTTGAGGAACCACGTGCTTTTTCTTTTTCAATAAATTTAGTGAGTTCGTTTAATGGCAACGTTTCCGCAATGAAAACTACAGGAGTTAAATCTTCTAAGTCAAATTTAAAAACGGTATCTTTCACTTCCCCCGATTCGATGATGTCGCCAAACTCCCCTACTTTTCTTTTGTTATAATTATACAACGTATATGTGCTGTCTTTTTCATTCCATTTGATTCGGCTAGCTAATAACTTATATTTCAACTTATCGCCTTCAAATTTTTCCATCGAAAAATTAAAAGCCATTTTAGAAACATTATTATAGTTACTCACAAAAATATATTCGTCCTTACTTATTTGACGAAACACATCTGAGTTATCATCACGCATGGCACTTACACCTGAATTACTTAGATAAGTCAACCTAAAGCTGTTAAAACCTGCACTTGCTCTAGGTAATAAAAAGATAGTCATTACTAGAGCAAATAGCGATACAATTGTAGCTCCAATAATATAGGGTCTTAGAAATCTTGAAAAAGAAATTCCGGAACTTAGAATGGCAATAATCTCAGTATTATTTGCCAATTTTGAGGTAAACCAAATCACCGAAAGAAACAAAAATATAGGAAATAATAAATTGGCAAAATAGATGGTAAAATCTAGATAATATTTGGCAACAGCTGAGAATGCAACTTGATTCTCAATCATTTTATTGACTTTTTCCGAAACATCAATCACTATCCCAATAGGAATAAACATTAGCAACATTACTATGAATGTTCCTAAGTAGCGC
This sequence comes from Flavobacterium sp., assembly GCF_049318325.1. GTDB lineage: Bacteria > Bacteroidota > Bacteroidia > Flavobacteriales > Flavobacteriaceae > Flavobacterium. The sequence goes on from NZ_JBMOGQ010000013.1 coordinate 24,005, forward strand.
TTGAGAATGTATTTGTCAATTATTTTTAACATTGTGTCAATTTGGTTATTTGGTTATTTGGTATTTGTATACACTTACAAATAACCGAATAACCGTATCCAAGAATCACCTATAAACGTTGGCTCATATTTTTTACCATCATGTCTTTCCATGTTCTGAAATCTCCCACTAATATATGTTTTCTTGCTTCACGAACCAACCACATATAGAAACCTAGATTGTGTATCGTAGCAATTTGTTTTCCCAAATATTCATTGGCAGCAAACAGGTGACGCAAATAGGCTTTGGTATATTCCGTATCCACGAAAGTGTATCCCATTTCATCTAGTGGAGAAAAGTCGGCTTCCCATTTTTTGTTCTTAATGTTAATCGTTCCGTTTGCGGTAAATAACATTCCGTTACGGGCATTACGTGTTGGCATTACGCAATCAAACATGTCAATTCCTAATGCTATATTTTCTAATATATTTATTGGTGTACCAACACCCATTAAATAACGTGGCTTGTCTTCAGGAAGAATATCACAAACTACTTCGGTCATTGCATACATTTCTTCAGCCGGTTCGCCAACTGAAAGTCCGCCAATTGCATTTCCTTGTTGGCCTGCGTTGGCAATATATTCAGCCGATTGCTGACGCAAATCTTTAAAGGTACTTCCTTGAACTATTGGGAAAAAAGTCTGATCAAAACCATATTTGGTAGGCACTTTTTCTAAATGACTTATACACCTGTCCAACCAACGATGCGTCATCTTCATCGATTTTTGAGCATAGCGATAATCGCAGGGATAAGGAGTACATTCGTCAAAGGCCATAATGATATCGGCACCAATAGTTCGTTGGATTTCCATGACATTTTCCGGAGTAAATACATGGTAAGAACCATCTATATGCGATTTGAATTTTACCCCTTCTTCTTTAATTTTTCGGTTAGCCGAAAGCGAATACACTTGATAACCACCACTATCGGTCAAAATATTCCTATCCCAATTCATGAATTTATGTAAGCCTCCAGCCTGCTCCAAAATGGCTGTTTGTGGACGCAAGTATAAATGATAGGTATTTCCCAAAATAATATCGGGATTAATTTCATCTTTCAATTCGCGTTGGTGCACTCCTTTAACCGAGGCAACAGTCCCAACAGGCATAAATATGGGGGTTTCAATTACACCGTGATCCGTAGTAATACTTCCAGATCGTGCTTTTGAATTAGGGTCATTCACTAATAAATCAAATTTCATAAGGACATTTTACAGCTCGCAAAGATAAAAGAATTATAAGTTTTGAATTCGGTGTTATGGATTTATTTAACAACAAAAACAATACTCAAAACTTTTAATAACTTCTAAATAAAGTTTTTGTCATTGGTGAAAATTAGAATTACTTTTGACAGCATCTAATTTTTAACTACAAAAAATGTCTAACACACAACATTTACACGATTTTACAACACAAACAAGAAGAGACATTCTTCGCATGGTACACGCTGTAAATTCAGGCCATCCTGGAGGTTCTTTAGGATGTGCTGAGTTTTTAACCGTTTTGTACCAAAAACTAATGAAACGAAATCCAGAGTTTAGTATGGACGGAATTGGAGAAGATATTTTCTTCTTATCCAATGGTCATATTTCTCCTATCTTCTATTCCGTTTTGTCTCGTAGTGGCTATTTTCCTGTTTCGGAATTGGCTACTTTTAGAAAACTTAATACGCGTTTACAAGGTCATCCAACAACGCATGACGGTTTACCTGGAGTGCGAATGGCAGCAGGTTCTTTGGGCCAAGGATTATCAGTGGCTGTTGGGGCGGCACAAGCCAAAAAATTAAACAACGATGCTCATTTAGTTTATGTATTAACAGGCGATGGTGAGTTACAGGAAGGACAAAATTGGGAAGCCATTATGTATGCGTCTGCTAAAAAAGTAGACAATCTAATTGCAACAGTAGATTTAAACGGGCAACAAATTGATGGTGCTACTACTGATGTTTTGAATATGGGAAATCTGAAAGCCAAGTTCGAAGCCTTTGATTGGGATGTTTTAAAGATTACTGAAGGAAATAACATCGAAGCCATTATCAAAGGAATGGAAGAAGCCAAAAGCAGAACCGGCAAAGGAAAACCAGTTTGTGTGTTGTTACATACAGTAATGGGCAATGGTGTCGATTTTATGATGCACACCCACGCGTGGCACGGAAAAGCACCAAATGACGAACAATTAGCAATCGGATTGGCTCAGAACGCAGAAACTTTAGGAGATTATTAATTTGGATGAACAAACTCTTTTTGATAGCACTCTTCCTTTTTTGTCAAAATATTTTTTGTCAGGTGTATCATTTCGACAAAGCTATTTTATACACTAGAACAGACATAGAAAACAATAACACTCAATATTTATCTATATTTATTAACTCCAAGAACCAATCCAATTACTTTGTTAGCAGTAGTTGGGGCAATGAGATGAATTGTTATTTGATAGATAAGAATGCGAAAATGTCTCACAAATATTACTTAGAGAGTTTAAAAGATGTTACTGATTTTACCTATGAATATTCTTGGAAATTTTCCCCAACAAATCATGAGGTTAATTGTGAAAATTTTATTGCAAACGAAATCAAATTAGATTCGTTATACACTAAAATTGAAGCGATTAATTATACAAATAAAAAAAAGAAACGAATTGATTATCAGTATACATTTATTTTAAAACCAATTGATGTTCCGATTTTAAATACAATAACAACTATTCTACAACATCACCGACAACTTGATTGTCTTGATTTTACTATTTCTCAAAATAACATACCAAGCTCTATAAAATACCGATGTAATAAAGGTTGTAATTTGAATTTTGATTTAGTTTCAATCAAAGATACTGATGTTGACTTTGAAGTAAAAGAAGAAGACATAAAATTCAAGAATAAATGAGAAATTTAATTTACATAATGTTATTCCTGTTCTGTCAAAATATTTTTTGCCAAGATTATGTATTTGATACATTAATAGAATATAGTTATTCATCAACAAAAAAAGCAAATGAAGGAAAATTACTTTTCATGATAAATTCAAAAGATAACGGATACGTATTTTTTTTTAATTCAAATGAAAACGACAAAACAGAATGTTCTATAATTGATTTTAATTCTAAGACTCAGAATTGTTATAAACAAACTGATGAAAATAAATTTGAATATTTGTGCACACGAAATAAGACTCCCATACTTTTTTTTAATGAGAATCCAAATGTTAAATTTGAATTTGATAAAAAAGAGTTAGACTATAACAATTCAAAAATCTTAATTTCAAAGTTTAAAATTAACCCGAATGGCAAAAAGAAAATTATTGATATAATTAAAATTGAAATTGAAAAAAACAACTTCGTCTTTAATTATAATTTATTAAAGTTTTTCTCTGAAAAATATTTCGATGATAGAGATTTATCTTTTTTAGGAGATAAAACTCCTAAACGAATTTTATTTGAATATAAACATGGATTAAAAAGAACTTTTGAGCTAAATAAAATAGAAAAAATAAACACAACACTTACAATTACAAAAGAGCAACTCAACTATAAACAATGAAAAAATACACAAACACAGGAAGTAAAGATACACGCTCAGGTTTCGGAGCAGGAATGACCGAACTTGGACAAAAAAACGAGAATGTAGTTGCGCTTTGTGCCGACTTAATTGGTTCGTTAAAGTTTGATGATTTTAAGAAAAATCATCCGGAACGTTTTTTCCAAATCGGAATTGCAGAAGCAAATATGATTGGAATTGCTGCAGGTTTAACTATAGGAGGTAAAATTCCGTTTACAGGAACCTTTGCGAACTTTTCAACAGGAAGGGTTTATGACCAAATTCGCCAATCTGTAGCTTATTCTGATAAGAATGTGAAGATTTGCGCTTCGCATGCTGGATTAACATTAGGCGAAGATGGTGCGACTCACCAAATTTTAGAAGACATTGGATTGATGAAAATGCTACCTGGAATGACAGTTATTAATACCTGTGATTACAACCAAACCAAAGCAGCAACAATTGCTCTAGCAGACCATCATGGTCCCGCTTATTTGCGTTTTGGTCGTCCGGTGGTGCCAAACTTTACTCCGGCTGACGAACCTTTCATAATCGGGAAAGCAATACTATTAAACGAAGGAACCGATGTTACTATTATTGCCACAGGACATTTAGTATGGGAAGCGCTATTGGCTGCAGAAATATTAGAAGCCAAAGGCATTTCGGCAGAAGTAATCAATATTCACACCATTAAACCATTAGACGACGAAGCCATTTTGAAATCGGTAGCAAAAACAGGTTGCGTTGTTACAGCCGAAGAGCATAATTTCTTGGGTGGATTGGGTGAAAGTGTTGCCAGAGTTTTGGCTTTGAATAATCCAAAACCACAAGAGTTTGTAGCGGTAAACGATAGCTTTGGAGAAAGCGGCACTCCTGAACAATTGATGGGAAAATACAAGTTAAACAACCAGGCGATTGTAGAAGCTACTGAAAGAGTAATCAAGAGAAAATAGTTTACTCCTATTTAAAACAAAAATCCCGTCTAGTTAAAAAACGAGACGGGATTTTTTATTATTTTCTTGTCAACTCAGTTTATGGTTGACCGTGACAACTTGGGTCCAAATATTTTTTCTTTCCATTTCCAGTTCCACCACAAGTTGGTATATCTGCAAAAGGATAGGCAATTCCTGTTATTGGATTTTTAATTTCACTTTTGGTAGTAAAGAAATCACCGTCGTCATCAACATCTAAAAAATCCGGTATATCATCCCTATCAGTATCATCATGATTTACAACGTCTTTATCTAAACTATACACATATCCATCCGGCACACCTTCAATAACAGTAAAAGTACCATCACTATTTAAAGTCGAAGTTGCCAGATCTTCCTGATAGGAAAAAATACCATCTCCATCATGATCCACCCTTTGGATTTCGTATAATTTGAAACTAAATATTAGGGGGGAATAAGAAGGTATTCCTCCTGTTGCACTACCAAAATAAGCTAAACCAGATGGAATAAACATTATACCGGCACCGAAATCAAAATAGGATGTAGAACCATCAGGGTTTCCTAAATAAGATCCTGATTTGAATTGTGGAAATATTTCGCTCCAGCCTCTTATTACACTTGTCAAGTTAAAATAGCTTTGAGGATTAATCGATTCTTCAAATTCATCTGATTTGATAGTCGTTACGTCCACTCCATTAACTTGTTCTGTACTGCTAAAAATATATTCTCCTCTATAAGAAGTTAATACTCTATCTACATTAGATGGTGAATTGCTATTAGCTCCTGTACCCTGTCTTAATTGTATATAATAAATTTTATAAGTAATATCTACATCGTTTTGATTAACAGAAACATATCTAGTAAGTATAGGATAAGTAGTCTGGTTCCAAATTGAGGTTTGTGTTCCGCCTTCCGGAATTAAAGTAAAAGTAACATTTTGATCTTCTGTTGCACCTGGATTATTGATTACTTCCATATAATGCGTTTTCATATAGGTTTCGATATTGGCAATATCTTTTATGTATTGTTCAGCGTAATCACGAGGAGGAGCTACATTATTATTATCATCTTTAGAACAAGAAATTACAATTAAACCTAATGTAAAAAGAAAAATAATTTTGAAAAAGTTATTCATTATTGTTTAAATTTTAAGCTCGCAAGATACAATATTGATTTATTTTTGTAAACAATTTAACGTTGATTTTTGAAAAAAAATGAGAGTAGATAAATATTTATGGTGTGTTCGTTATTATAAAACCAGAAACATGGTGACCGAAGCTTGCAAAAAAAATCATATCACAGTAAATGGTCAAATAGCAAAGCCTTCTAAAGAGGTCTTCCCTTTGGATAAAATTACCTTTAGAAAAGATCAAATTACTTATTTGATAAGTGTTTTAGAAATTCCACAAAATCGTGTTGGAGCAAAGTTGGTCGATATCTATCGGAAAGACGAAACACCTCCGGAAACTTTTGCGCATCTTGAAATGCTTAAACTTTCTAAAGAACATTATCGCAAAACAGGAACGGGAAGACCAACAAAAAAAGACAGAAGAGATTTGGATGGTCTTGATTTAGAAAATTGATTAGAAAAAAATATTTATTGAAATGTCATTTAAGTCGATTTATTTATCTTTGAAAAAACATCACGATGAACCAAAATATTATTCTTAACCATCTTGAAATAGATCATAAAATTAAAAGAATTGCCTATCAAATTTTTGAAACTTTTGCTGAAGAAAAAGAAATAATTTTAGCTGGTATTGCAATTAATGGCTATGTCTTTGCAGAAAAAATAGGTGCAATTCTAAAAACCATATCTGATTTAGATGTCATTTTATGTGAAATTAAAATTGACAAACAAAATCCATTTGCTGAAATAAACACTTCAATTCCAAAGGAAACATACAAAAATAAAAATATAGTATTGGTTGATGATGTATTAAATTCAGGTTCAACACTAATATATGGTGTCAAACATTTTTTAGAAATACCCGTTAAAAAAATTAAAACAGCCGTTTTAGTGGATAGAAATCATAAAAAATTTCCGGTAAAAGCAGATTTCAAAGGGATTTCACTATCAACTTCTTTTATGGAACATGTACAAGTTGTATTTGAAGACAATAATAATCATGCTTATTTAGTCTAATAATTGAAGAATTTCTTCAACTATTACTTCGGGAAGTTTGTTGTCAATATCTACCTTAAAAGTAGCTTGGTTATAGAAATAACTCCTTTCAAATAAATGCTTTGCAACAAATTCTTTTAATTCTTCTTGGGATTTATTGGCAACAAGTGGTCTCGTTATTTTTTCTGACTTAAGTCTGTCTAAAATTACAGACAAAGAAGCATTCAAATAAATTGAAGTATAATTTTTACCGTTCAGAAATAAATAATTATTGGCATAACATGGTGTTCCTCCTCCAGTACTAATGATTAAGTTATCATCATTCTGAATAACTTCTTTGAAAATTTCATGTTCCACTTTTCTAAAGTAAATCTCACCTTTCTGTTTAAAGAGTTCACCAACCGTTAAATTGGTTTTTTTTTCAATTAAATTATCTAAGTCAACATGTTTTAGGGCCATTTTTTCTGAAAGCAACTTAGCAATTTTGGTCTTGCCAACAGCCATATAACCAATCAAAATAACTTTCTTCATCGCAATAAAACCTTATAAATTAAGTCTTTAACACTCTTTGTCAAAAAAAGCCAAATTTATAATAAAATTGCTTTGAAATATAAATAATAAGGCCTTATATTTGCACCCGCAATTAAGCCACAAGGCTTATCACTGAACTTATACAAAAATATAGGCCAGTGAAAGTATTAAAGAAAAGAAAAAGACTCGATAGCTCAGTCGGTAGAGCACATCACTTTTAATGATGGGGTCCTGGGTT
>NZ_JBMOGQ010000014.1:0-29903 GCF_049318325.1 Flavobacterium sp.
TTCAAAAGTTTTAAAGCTTCATTTCTGGCAACCAAAAGAATGTCTCTATCTCTGACCAAATCGGCAATTTGAAGTTGCAAAACGCCGCTTTGTTGTTTTCCCATTATATCGCCCGGACCACGAAGTTTTAAGTCGACTTCTGCAATTTCAAAACCATCATTAGTTTTACACATAGTTTCCAAACGAATTTTACTATCGTTGGATAATTTAAATGATGTCATCAAAATGCAATAACTCTGTTCGGCGCCACGACCCACACGACCACGCAGCTGATGCAATTGAGATAAACCAAATCGTTCCGCACTTTCAATAATCATTACGCTCGCATTCGGAATATTTACCCCAACTTCGATGACGGTTGTTGCTACCATAATATTAGTTTTTCCTTCAGCGAATCGTTTCATTTCGGCATCTTTTTCTGCAGGTTTCATTTTGCCGTGAACTATGGAAATGCTGTATTGAGGCAAAGGAAAATCTCTCGAAATACTCTCATAACCATCCATCAAATCCTTGTAGTCCATGGTTTCACTTTCTTGGATTAATGGGTAAACAATATAGATTTGTCTTCCTTTGGTAATTTCATCTTTAATAAATTTCCAAACTTTTAAACGATTACTGTCATAACGATGTACGGTTTGGATTGGTTTTCGTCCCGGTGGTAATTCGTCAATCACAGAAATATCTAAATCACCATACAAACTCATGGCTAATGTTCTTGGAATTGGTGTTGCGGTCATGACCAAAATATGTGGCGGGATATCATTTTTTTTCCACAATTTGCTTCTTTGTTCTACGCCAAATCGATGCTGTTCATCAATAATTGCTAAACCCAAATTATGAAATTGCACTTTGTCCTCGAGCAATGCATGTGTGCCAATAAGAATGTGAAGACTTCCATTTTCTAATTCTTCGTGGATGATTTTTCTATCTGCAGTTTTTGTTGAACCAGTTAGTATTTTTATATTGATATTTAGATGTTTAGCTAATTCTGTTAAACCGTTATAATGTTGGTTTGCCAAAATTTCTGTAGGAGCCATTAAACAACTTTGAAAGCCATTATCTAAAGCAATGAGCATGGCCATTAGCGCAACAATTGTTTTTCCGGAACCAACATCGCCTTGCAAAAGACGATTCATTTGGGCATTGGTCCCCATGTCATTTCTGATTTCTTTAAGTACTTTTTTTTGCGCATTCGTCAACTCAAATGGCAAATGATTTTGGAAGAAATTATTAAAATTATCGCCCACAATCGTAAACGGGTGTCCTTTGATTTTATTTTTTCGAACAAGGTTCTTGGTAATCAATTGCAGTTGGATAAAGAATAATTCTTCAAACTTCAATCGGAATTGAGCTTTGGACAAAAGCTCTTGACTTTTTGGAAAATGAATGTTGAACAATGCAGCGTTCTTTGGAATTAGTTTCAATTCATCTAAAAGATAATTCGGCAAAGTTTCCACGAATTTAGCCTGTGTTTCCAAAAATAATTGTTGCATCATTTTATTGACAACTCTATTTGAAATTCCTCTATTTGTTAAGGTTTCTGTAGATGGATATATCGGCTGCATAGCCGAGCGCAAACTTTGTTCATGTTCGGCAAGCAATTCCATTTCGGGATGTGCCATGTTGAAAATGTTGCCAAACGAAGTTACTTTTCCAAAAATCACATACGGAACATTGAGTTTCAAACTGTCGCGAATCCATTTGTGTCCCTGAAACCAAACAAGTTCTAGTTCGCCAGTTTCATCAACGAAAGTGGCCACCAATCGTTTTTTGGCTTTACCAAATTCAACCGTTTTGATGTGAATGATTTTGCCAATTATTTGCACTTCGCTATCATTTTTTTGTAACTCATTTATTTTGTAGTAACGAGTTCTATCTATATAGCGATTCGGGTAAAAATTAACTAAATCTTCATAGCGGTGAATATTTAGTTCCTTGCGCAGCAATTCCCCGCGTTGTGGTCCAACGCCTTTTAAGTATTCAATGGGAGTTTGCAGTAGCGAGGTTGACATTTTTTTTGAGATAATTGATAATAGACAAGATGTTAGACTGTCTATTATCTTTTCGTCTTTCGTCTCTTTGTCTTTTTACTAAAGCGAAGATAGTTTTTTAATTTTAAAATTTGAAAATGAGACAATTTGAAATTGATTATATTCGTATCAAATAATTGATAGATGCGCCAAATCTTTTTGCTTCTCTATAGCTTTTTTTCATTTGCTCAACAAACTACAAAAGTTGATTTTAAAACGGCATATGGGAATATCTCGATTAATCCAATCGAGAAGAAAGTTTCCGGTTCGGTTCGTTATGTTTTTGAAGTGAAACAAGCCATCGATACTATTAAAATAGATGCGCAGAAGATGATTGTAACCAATGTTAAAATCAATAACAAAACTGTAAAATTTACCAACACTGGAAAAACATTAAATCTTTTCGAAGGTTTTAAATCAGGGAAAAACACAGTTGCTTTTAACTACGAAGCTACTCCAAAACAAACCATGTATTTTAATGGTGATTTTAGCAATGAATTCATAAGTAATCAACAAGTCTGGACACAAGGTCAAGGGAAATATACAAGTTATTGGTTTCCGAGTTTTGACGATGTGAATGAAAAAGTGATTTTTTACATGAACATTTCTTTTGATAAAAATTACAATGTTATAGCCAATGGTGTTTTAAAAGATGTTTTTCCAGATAAAAACAAAAAGATTTGGAAGTACGAAATGCTTAAACCCATGAGTTCTTATTTGTTAGCTATTGCAATTGGAGATTATGTTAATAAGACAGTTGCTTCTAAATCACACATTCCGTTGCAACTATTTATTCAACCAAAAGACACCACTAAGTTTGAAGCTACATACAGGTATTCCAAAGTAATTTTCGATTATTTAGAAAAAGAAATTGGAGTGAAGTATCCATGGCAAATTTATAAGCAAGTTCCGGTGGAAGACTTTTTGTATGCTGGAATGGAAAATACTTCGGCTACTATTTTTGCAGAAGATTATGTAGTAGATGCTATTGGTTTTAATGATAGAAATTATGTAAATGTTAATGCGCATGAGTTAGCTCATCAATGGTTTGGCAATTTGGTTACCGCAAAATCGGGAAAACATCATTGGTTACAGGAGGGGTTTGCTACTTATTATGCTTTATTAGCTGAGCGACAGATTTTTGGCGATGATTATTTTTATCATCAGTTATACCGTAGTTCTTTGCAACTGCGAAATGCTGCAAAAACAGATACGATTCCAGTGATGAATGAGAAAGCAAGTTCGTTTTCATTTTATCAAAAAGGAGCTTGGACATTGCACTTAATACGAGAAACTATTGGACCAAAAATGTTTCAGAAAGCAATTACAAACTATTTAAAAAAATACCAATATAAAAATGTAGAAACCGATGATTTCCTGGCAGAAGTTAGAAAAGTATCCAATTTTGACACCGAAACATTCAAGAAAGTTTGGTTAGAAGAGTATCATTTCAGAAGTGATGAAGCCAATGCCTTGTTGAAGAAAAATGAATTCATGCGAACACTTTTTGAAACACAGAAAATGCGTTTAAATCCATTCGTAGAGAATAAAGAAAGATTTGCAGTATTATTGCAGTCCAATGTTTTTTACCCTGTGAAAACAGAGATTATGTATCAAATAAAAGATATTTCATTCAAAGACAAAAAAGAATTACTGCTTTTGGCGTTACAGACAAATGATGTAAAAGTGCGTCAATCTGTGGCTGAGTTTACCGATGAAATTCCGTTAGAGTTCAAAACTAATTATGAAACATTATTAGATGATGTTTCTTATGATACCAGAGAAATTGCATTTATGAATTTGTGGAAAAATTTTCCTGAAAGCAGGACTGTTTATTTAGCTAAAGCCGAGAAATGGATAGGCGGTAACGATAAAAGTTTACGATCATTATTTTTGACTTTTTCCATCGAAAATCAAAGCCCTGAAAAAGAGAAGTATTACAAGGAGTTGGTTGATTACACTTCGCCAAAATATGAAAGTTCCATTCGTCAAAATGCCATAATCAATGCATTAGCCATTAATGAAAATGATCCAACTGTGTTGAAAAATTTGGTCAATGCTACGACACATTTTAAATGGCAGTTTACAAAATTTGCTCGCGATAAAATCAGAGAGTTATTGGTTGGTGGTGCAAAACCTCAATTTCAAATGATATATCAAACGCTTTCTGAAAAGGAAAAGACGCAATTAGATAAACTTTTAGAAGAAAAGAAATGAGAGCATTAGTAATTTCTGGTGGCGGCAGTAAAGGCGCATTTGGTGGAGGTGTAGCGCAGTATTTAATTCAGGAAAGAGAATATAAGTATGATATACTTATAGGAAGTTCTACAGGAAGTTTGCTTATTCCGCATTTGGCTTTGGGTGAAGTTGATAAAATTTACAGCATTTATACCAATGTTGATATGAGCAAAATTTTTGACATTAATCCCTTTGTTGTAAAGCATAAGGATGGCGTTGAAGTTGTTTCTATAAACCATTTTAATGTGATTTTACAATTTTTAAAAGGGAAAAGAACTTTTGGCGAAAGCTACAAGTTGCGAAAATACATCAGGGAAAACTTTACTTTAAAGGAGTTTACCCAATTAAAAGCATCAGGTTGCGATATAGTAGTTACTGTTACTAATTTGTCTAAAAACGAAGTAGAGTATAAGTCGATTAAAGATTTTGACTACAATGAATTTTGTGAATGGATTTGGATTTCTTGCAATTACATTCCTTTTATGAGTTTGGTTAGTAAGAACAATTATGAATATGGCGATGGCGGATTTTCAAGTTTGGTTCCCATAAGAGAGGCTATAAATCGTGGCGCCACCGAAGTTGATGTGGTGATATTAGAAACCGAAATGCAGGTTTCTCCTAGAAGTATTGGCAAAAATCCGTTTTCTTTGATGATTGATTTGTTTCAAACGTTGCTAATCCAAGTTGAAAAACATGATATAACCATTGGGAAATTATCAGCTAAAAACAAAAATGTAAAACTCAATTTATATTACACACCAACACAGCTCACTAATAATGCTTTGATTTTTAACAAAGAAAAAATGAAACAATGGTGGCATCAGGGTTATGAATATATCAAAAACAAAAGCGAATTGATGAGTGATAATTTGCCTTAATCTCCATCTTCTAAAGTAAAAATTTCTTCAACAGGATTTTCAAAAAAACGCGCTAATTTTAGTGCTAAAACAGTGGAAGGAACATATTTCCCTTTTTCTATAGCGTTGATTGTTTGTCGACTTACTTGAATTTGTTTAGCCAATTCTTCTTGAGAAATATTCTTAATAGCTCTCAATACTTTTAGATTATTCGTCATCGTTTGAAGTTTTATTTAGTTTGTAAATCATATAATGAAAGCGTATCATAAAGAAAATTAGTAAAGTGTATACATTATAGACGATAACTTTTAAAAATGGCATGCCGTATAAAAATAAGGTAAAAAATAAGATTAGGAAATAATTAAAATAGGTTGCCCAAACCAAGCTTTCGTATCTTATTTTTGAAGTGTACTCATCTTCGTTTTTTAGCTTTGAAAAGCATATAAATAAACCGCCTATAATAATTAAAATCGTAATCAATTCATAACTAAAACTATCTTCAATTATTTTGAAGAATCCAGGTTTTTGTCCAATAGATTCTTGGTATATAGCAAATACTTTTATATTCAAGTATTTATCAATATCCAGTTTGAAAATTGACGCCAACATAAAAGTTAGTAAACTTGGAATAAACAAAATCCAGCCTAAGATTTTGAATTTGTTCGGAAATAAAAAATGTGTTTTCATAAAAATATAAATTTAATTGTTTGATACAAATGTATATTAAGTTTTACTAATAGACAAATAAACTTTACAAAAAGTTTACTTTATTTTACTTATTTTTTGTAAAATGTACACTTTTTGCCTACTTTTTATTTATTGCATTACTCTACTTTAGTTCATAAATAAAAGAAATGTTAGTAAAAGTTTTTGGAAGTGCTGTTTTTGGGGTGGAAGCCACTACAATTACTGTAGAAGTAAATATCGATAAAGGTGTTGGTTATCATTTGGTTGGTTTGCCTGACAATGCTATTAAAGAAAGTAGCTATCGTATTGCGGCTGCGTTGAAAAATAATGGTTATAGTTTACCGGGAAAAAAAATCACAATAAACATGGCGCCTGCCGATTTGCGTAAAGAAGGTTCTGCCTATGATTTGACTTTGGCAATTGGTATTCTGGCAGCTTCGGGACAAATAAAAGCCGATGAGGTTGATCAATTTTTAATCATGGGAGAATTATCGCTAGATGGTGGTTTGCAACCTATAAAAGGGGCTCTTTCTATCGCTATAAAAGCCAAAGAAGAAGGTTTTAAAGGTTTTTTTCTTCCTATACAAAATGTAAAAGAAGCTGCTATTGTTGAAGGTTTAGACGTTTATGGTATTGAAAATGTGTTGCAGGTAATAGATTTTTTTGAAGGCAAAGGTATTTTAGAACCAACGATTATTGACACCAAAGAGGAGTTTAATAAAACATTAGATTTCCCTGAATTTGACTTTTCCGATGTCAAAGGGCAGGAAAGTATCAAACGATGCATAGAAATTGCTGCTGCTGGTGGACATAATATTATCTTGATTGGCCCGCCAGGTTCTGGAAAAACAATGTTAGCCAAGCGATTGCCAAGTATTTTGCCGCCAATGACTATGCATGAAGCATTAGAAACTACTAAAATTCATAGCGTTGCCGGAAAAGTAAAAGACACCGGATTGATGAACCAGCGACCCTTTAGAAGTCCACATCATTCAGCTTCAAGCGTTTCCTTAGTCGGCGGCGGAAGTTATCCACAACCGGGAGAAATTTCCTTGGCACACAATGGTGTTTTGTTTTTGGATGAATTGCCCGAGTTTAAACGGGAAGTATTGGAAGTAATGCGCCAACCTTTGGAAGACCGAGAAGTAACGATTTCGAGAGCTAAATTCACAATTACATATCCATCATCTTTTATGCTGGTAGCAAGTATGAATCCGAGTCCGAGTGGAATTGCTATTTATAATTAAAAAAAAATTATATATTTGTATTTCAAATATTTATAAAATAATAAAAGTCAGACTATTTAGTTTTTAATCTAAATTATATGACTATAATTCAGACTACAAAAAAATGAGTGTTTATAAACTTTACGCAAAAGAAGTAAGAGATCAAAAAGATTTAGTTTATATCTATTTATATAAACTAAATACCGGCGAAAAACAACCAACTTTAATTTCTTTAAAAGTTAAAATACCAAAGAAGTATTGTCTTCCATCTTATAAAGATTTTAAAAAAGTTTCAAAAGAGATAATGAAACATAAAAAAATATTATTAAAAACGGGATTTGATGATGTTGAAAAACTCAATAATTATTTAGAAGAGAGATTTGAAACTTTCCAAAGAAATAATGGTAGAAAAGAAACACTTCCATTAGATAAAAAAACTTTAAATGAGTGGTTTGAAATCCTTATAAATAGACAAATAAATCAAGGGACTAAATTAAGATATACAAATGTTTATAATCTTTTAATTCAATTTCAATATAGATATTCTGGTAGTATTTTAAAAAGACAACCTACACAAAAAATATTTATGAAAGATATTGATGTAGATTATATTTTAGAGTTTCAAAAATGGTTATTGTCAGAACCAAATGAAGGAGAAAAAAGAAAAAGAAGCACTTTAAATACTTCTAACTATAAACTAAAATGTCTAAAATCGATAATTAATAAAGCTCATATTCAAGAATATTTTCCCTTCCATATAAATCCTTTCGATCATATCGTTTTTAGTAATGTAGAGCCTAAAATCGATATATTAACGATGAAGGAATTAAAAAGTTTAATAACAACTCAATTTGTAGAAGTTTATAGGAGAACAATACCGACAAATGAAGGAAATATGTTATGGGGAGAGCCAATAGAAGGAGGGGTAGAAAGTAGAAATGAAAGAAACTCACGTTATAAAGCTAAACACTCTTTAAATGATGTTAGAAACTATTTTTTATTTCAATTACTAAGTCAAGGTATTAGGGTTTCAGATCTCGCAACTTTACGTTGGAGTAATTTTGATTATTATGATGAGGTAATGAGGATTAATAAGAGGATGGTTAAAACGAAAGCAAATATCACAATCTTGGTTAATGAAAAAATGACGGGGTTAATAAGTCATTATATAGTTAGATATAAAAATGAATCGCCAGAATTAATTGATAAAATTGTTTCCATTAATAATAAAATTACGTATAAATATAATTACTTAAATAGTTTAGATTTTACTTCTACTTTATTTCTTAATGAATTAGAAATGAAAAACACTATCAAGGCAATAGGTTTTGTCGCTGGAAAAGAAGAATATTTTCAGCATCATACTTCTGTTGGCTTTATTATTTCTCAAAACTTAATTGACAGATTAGAAACCTATCTTTATGATAATGTAAATGATTTTTGGAGTTTAATGAACTATAAACCAATTAAAACTGAAATAATATATGATAGATCTATTCTTGAAATAGATAATATTATTAGTTCTTTAAATAAATGGTTAATTAAGAAAAAACAAGAACAATATAATATAGAAACAAGCGAATATATTAAGTTAAAAGCGGAAAGAAATGTTTTAGTATTTAAACTAATTAATGAATTAAAAACAAAAAAAGTCAAGGATGATTTTGTATTTAATTTATTAAGAAATGAAGATTTTAAAGATATTGTTAAAGAAGATTTTAGTAGATTATCCGAAGAGCAATATAGAAAGTTTCAATCATTTAGAGCTTATTACAATAAATTATTAAAATTAGTTTCAAAACAAGCAAATATTAATAAAAATCTAACATCACATATAGCGAGACATAGTTATGCTTCTTTAATGTTAGAACTAGGAGAAAATATAAATCTTTTCGATCTTATGACTTCGTTAGGGCATCAAAGATTAGCAACAACTCAAACATACATACAAAGATTAAGTAATAAAAAAATAGATCAATTAAATAAAGTGATTTCAGATAGTTTAAACACTGGAATTAATCTAAATTTATGATGGTCATCATCACTTAAATTCACCTGCTTTAATTTCATATTAAGTATATATTAAATAGCATTAAATACCTATTAAATATACATTGATTCATTTTACAATAAATTACAATACAATAAATTTAATTGATTTTGAATATTATATTTTTTTTCTTTTCTTTGAAGAAAAATATAAATAATTTTTATTATGAGTACAATTAAAATTGGTGGACGTGAAGTAAGTTTAACTAAAAAAGGACTTCCTAATTTAAGACAATTATCAAAAGAAGAAAGAGCAATTGTTAGTGAAATTCTTCAAAAGAAAGATCAACAACGTTTAGAACAAAAGAGAAATGATATTATCAAAGCATTAGGTGCCCTATAATATTATTTCATTTTATAAACAAAAAATTCTGCTTAATAAAAATTAAGCAGAATTTTTGTTTATTCATTTAATCCCCTTTTCTAATAATATGAGTGAGTCAAAAAATAAAAATTTACATAAAGCGAAATCGAGTAAGAAAGATGAATTTTACACTCAACTTTCGGATATAGAAAATGAATTAAAACACTATAAAGAACATTTCAAAGACAAAGTAATATATTGTAATTGTGATGATCCGAGAGTAAGTAATTTTTTTCATTATTTCTCATATAATTTTGAAAAACTACAACTTAAAAAGTTGATTACTACTTGTTATAAAAGTCAATCAGCGGACTTGTTTAGTCAAAATGATAGTGAAAGAGCCATATATTTAGAATATAATGGTGATAAAAACGGAAACAACGTTCCGGATGCCAATGAAATCGGAATTCATTATTTAGAAGGTGATGGTGATTTTAGAAGTAGAGAAAGTATAGAATTATTAAAACAAGCCGATATTGTTGTTTCAAATCCTCCATTTTCTCTTTTCCGAGAATATGTTTCTCAATTAGTAGAATATGATAAAAAATTTATAATTGTAGGGCATCAGAACGCAATTACATACAAAGAAATATTTAATTTAATTAAGGATAATAAAATATGGTTAGGGTATGGATTTAAAGGTGGTGCGGGTCATTTTATCAATCAACATTACGAAGATTATGCGACAGCAACAGATAGAAAAGAAGGTATGATTAGAGTTTCTGGCGTTGTTTGGTTTACAAATCTATCTATCAAAAAACGTGAGGAGGATTTGATTTTATATGAAACATATAACGGAAATGAAGATAAATATCCTAAATATGATAATTATGATGCTATAAATGTTGATAAAACAAAAGATATTCCTTTTGATTATGATGGTGTGGTAGGTGTTCCTATAACTTTCCTAGATAAATACAATCCTAAACAATTTGAGATTGTAAAATTTAGAAAAGGCAATGATGAAAAAGATTTATCTATCAATGGAAAATGTCCTTATTTTAGAATTTTAATACAAAAGAAAATATGAAAATAACACTTAAAGAAATTTCAGTTAGAGATTTAACAAATGGTTTTGAAGATAATAATGATGATGGAGTTATTGGATACGGAGGTATGTTAGATATTAGACCTCCTTATCAAAGGGAGTTCATATACAAAGACAAACAAAGAGAAGCCGTAATAGATACAATAAATAAAAATTATCCCTTAAACGTAATGTATTGGGCCGTCAATGAAGGAGGATTTGAAGTAATAGACGGACAACAAAGAACAATTTCTATTTGTCAATATGTAAACGGAGATTTCGCTTATATGTTTAGATACTTTCATAATCTACAAAAAGACGAACAAGAAAGAATATTAAATTATAAGTTGATGATTTACTTATGTGAAGGAAATGATAGTGAAAAATTAGAATGGTTTAGAACTATCAACATCGCAGGTGAAAAACTAACAGAACAAGAATTAAGAAATGCGGTTTATTCAGGTTCTTGGGTTTCCGATGCTAAAAGATATTTTAGTAAAAATGGTTGTGCCGCTTATGGTTTAGGAAATAATTATATGAACGGGACACCTATAAGACAAGATTATCTTGAAACTACTATTGATTGGATTTCAAAGGGTAATATTGAAGTGTATATGTCAAACCATCAAAACGAAGCAAATGCTAATGAATTATGGCTTTATTTTCAAGGTGTAATAAATTGGGTAAAAACTATATTCCCGAAGTATCGAAAAGAAATGAAGGGTATAAATTGGGGATTTCTTTACAATGAATATAAAGATCAAAAATTCGATAGTAAAAAATTAGAAGAACAAATAGTTCTTTTAATGATCGATGATGATATTACAAATAAAAAAGGAATCTATGAATATGTATTAAGTGGAAAAGAAAAACACTTAAATATTCGTGCTTTTACGGACAATCAAAAAAGAGAATCATACGAACGTCAAAAAGGTATTTGTGTCGTATGTAAAGAACATTTTGAAATAAACGAAATGGAAGCAGATCATATAACGCCATGGCACGAAGGAGGTAAAACCTCATCGGATAATTGTCAAATGTTATGTAAATACGATAATAGAAGAAAGTCAGGAAAATAAATGAACAAAATTAGAATAATTAGAGAAGTAATTGAAAATGATAATTTGTATATATCGTTTGAAATTGATAATACAGAAATAAAAGTAATTTATAATATAATTGAAGAATGAATAATGTAGAAAACATATTAAAAGAAATAGAGAAACTAACGGATGAAGAAAAATTATTATTGATAGATAAATGTTCTATCGATAATAATCAGATTCTTTATATGTCATTCTATACCAAAGACACTATGATTGAAGAAATATTATATCTCAATGAAGACGATTTTAATGAAGACGAAATAACGGACTGGCTAACTAATACCAATGGAAATATCGTTTTTGATTTAATTCAAAAACATTCTGATAAAGAACGCTTATCTGATTTAGAAAATTATAATAGATTTTATGAATCTTTACTTACATATATTGAGTTTGATTTTGATGAGTTTTTAAAAGAAATGAAAGCAATAATATTAGAGGATAAACGGGATAAAGTAATAGATTTATTTATTCTTAAAAATGAAGATCATTCTCAAAAGTAATTTTTAAAAAACATTTTAATAAAATACTATTTTTAGAGTAGAGGTTAAAATGTGAAAATAAATATTAAAAATAATTGTCTGATTATGGGGTTATTACAATAAATATTCATAATTTTGAGGTGTTATAATGATTAACCTAAAATTGTGAATTAAAAATGAAAGTATTATACGTTAGAGTATCGAGTTTAGATCAAAAAACAGATAGACAAAGAGTAAATGAAAAAGATTATGATTTAGTAATTGAGGATAAATGTTCTGGGGCTATTTCTTTTTTTGAAAGAGAAGGAGGAAAAGAAATTAAAAAATTAGTAGATCAAGGAATAATTAAACATCTATCAGTATGGCAGATCGATCGTCTTGGTCGTGATTTAAGAGATATAATGAATACGATTTATTATTTTAATCAAATTGGTATATCAATTAATTTTGTTAGTCAAGGTTTAACTACATTAGATAATAATGGGAAAGAAAATCCTATTTCAAAAATGATTATTTCTATTTTAGGAATTGTTGGAGAAATGGAAAGAAACCAAATTAAAGAAAGACAACGTGAAGGAATAAGAATAGCCAAAATGAAAGGCGTTTATAAAGGTAGAAAGACTGGCAGTAAAGAAGATGTTATTTCGTTCTTAAATAAAGAAAAAAATAAAAAGGCAGTCGAGTATATGAAAAAGAATTATAAGAATACTGAAATATCTAAGATTACAGGACTTCATATAAATACATTAACAAAGATTAAATCATATTTAAAAAAGATTGAAGTTAATTAAATCATATTAACTTTAATTAAAAACAATTAAACTATATTAAATTGAATTGTAATTTGATTTAATATAGTTTTTTTAATTGTTGAGGTTTAATACATTATTGATTTTTCTTTCTCGATTTAAAGCGATTAAATAATTATGCGTGTTATCATATTCATTTGAATTAAATGTTATAATAAAATCTTTGTCTAGCACTAAATAATTTAAAACTATCCATTTATCTAAGATTAAATTATCAATAGAATCAGTTTGAAATCTATATAATAAAAGATTAATATCATAATTCAAGATAAAATCCTCTAAATTAATGTTGTGTAGTTTTCTCTTTAATTTAATATCATTATCGATATACTCATATTTTCTTATTTCCATAATTTTTATTTTTTTGTTTCCTAAAAGTTTTTAGCATTTAGGATTGTGGTGGGAGGGGTAATGGCTGAGACTGATTGAGGGGAAAACTTAGATACTAATCCTAACAAAGGTTCTACCCTAAGTTGGTTAGCCAAGTTTTCCCCTTTGTAATGTCTGATCCAGCGTATCGGGTTTAAACTTAATATACTATCGTCTTTGATGTATATTTGGGAAAGCCACTTACAATGCTTTAAGACGCACCGCTATACTTATCACTTCTTTCCTTCTACTATGATTGTGCTTTGTATAGATCCCTTGGTAGCACGTTAATTTATAAGTCCCAATGTAATTTCTTCCGCCGACTTATAAATGTTTAATTTAGTTTTTCAATTTTTACTTTTAATTCTTCAATCTTTATTTTCAGTTTAATCTTTTCCCTCTTTTTAAAATCTTTTTCAATATCTAGTTTTTCCTTATACTTCTTTAATGTTTCTTCGTGCTTTTTAATCTTATTCCAATCTATCATTTTCTTTTTCTAATTTTTCAATAATTATTGTTTCCAATAATTCAAATAGAGTTGTTTCAGGATATAAAAACAAGTTTTTATATTTAACAATTTCCGTGTCTTGTTTTTTTAGTTCTCTTTGAACTTTTGATTTAGAAACATTTAATATACTTTTAATAGTTTCTACATCGTAAAGGTTCTTATTTTCTTCTGTAATGTGAATTATCATTTTTTATCTTTTTATATTTATTTGTTAGTTTGTTATATTCTTCAATTAACTCATCCAGGTCTAACTCATCTTCATTTTTTTTTGTTTTTACCTCATCATTTTTATCTTTTAAAACCTCATCATTTTCAATTTCATCAATAATTTCTTCATCCGGTATATTTGTTTCCTCGTCTGTTATATCCTCCTTTTGCTTCCCATATTTTTCTAATATGAACTTGTAGAATCTTGTCTGTATATGTTTTTTCATTTCATCAATATTTTTTTTGTGTAGAAACTCGATTCGTTTCATAGTTATATATTAAAAAAATATATTGTTTTTTTTATTTATGGATTTTTTATAGTTAAATCATTTTAACTACTATGTAAATATTTGTTATTACGATTTTTGATATAGAAAATATGACTATAATTTATAATTGTCTGACTTAATAAATATTAAAATATTGTAAATCAATATAATAGATATATGAACCAAAGTCCGAGTGTTTTTTTTAATGATAGTGATTCGCCAATTAGTTCTTCTCCAGCGGAAATGCAACGTTATTTGAGTAAAATTTCAGGGCCATTGTTAGACCGAATAGATATTCATATTGAAGTTACGCCAGTACCTTTTGACAAACTTACCGAAACCCGAAAAGGTGAGAGCAGCATCGAGATTAGGAAGCGGGTTACATTAGCTAGAGAAATTCAGTCAAATCGTTTTGCAGCGTTTGAAAATATCCATTATAATGCACAAATGAGTACTAAACAAATTCGGGAGTTTTGTGCTTTAGATGAAAATTCATTGCAACTTTTAAAAATGGCTATGGAGCGTTTAAATCTCTCGGCAAGAGCTTTTGACAGAATTTTGAAAGTGTCTAGGACTATCGCTGATTTAGAAGATTCTGAAATTGTAAATTCCAATCATATTGCAGAAGCTATTCAGTATAGAAGTTTGGACAGAGAGGGTTGGTTGGGTTAATTAAATTTATAATATCTCGCCCCAATTAATAAAGGATTCGCTTTCTCAATAATGACTAAATAAAATTCATTTTTTGGAGTAACAGCGGATTATTTTAATTTTTTAGAATTACTATTAATTAGTAGACTTTTCAATTACTAAATCATTAAGAAAACCATTTAAACAAATTTTTAACAGAATTCAATTTGCCTTTATAGGGTGCATATCTAGTAGGGATATCGAGCCAATTTGCTTTTTTTACAATAGCTTTGTAATGAGTAAAAGTGCTAAAACTTAATTTGCCATGGTACGCGCCAATGCCACTATGTCCAACTCCACCAAAAGGCAATCTTTTGTTAGAAAAATAAACTACAGTATCATTAATACAACCACCTCCAAAAGAATAGTTTTGAATTATTTTTTTGGCGAAGGAGTTATCATTACTAAAAATATAAAGTGACAATGGTTTTTCATATCTTGAAATTATGGAAACCAAATCAGCCTCATTTTCAAAAGATAAGACAGGAAGAATTGGTCCAAAAATTTCATCTTTCATTACCAAACTATCCAAACTAGGTTCATCAAGCAAAGTAGGAGCAAGGTAATAATCCTGAATGTTTGATTTTCCACCGGACAGTATGCTTTCACCTTTCAACATTCCCGTTAATCTGTTCCAGTTTTTTTGATTAATAATTCTTGGGAAATCAGGTGAAGTTTCGGGATTTTCGCCGTAAGCGTCGATGATTTCTTTTTTTATTAATTCGATTAAGTTTGATTTTATTTTATTTGAAACCAACAAATAATCTGGTGCGATACAAGTCTGCCCGGCATTTAGGAATTTGCCCCAAACAATTCTTTTGGCAGCTAATTTTAAATTGGCAGTTGCATCAATAATACATGGGTTTTTTCCGCCAAGTTCTAATGTTACAGGCGTTAGATTTTCTGCAGAAGCTTTGGCTACTAATTTTCCAACAGCAACGCTACCGGTAAAGAAAATATAGTCCCAGCGTTGTGCTAATAATTCTTGGGTAATTTCAACACCACCTTCAACACATTTTACATGATTTTCATCAAAAGTTTCGCTTATTATTTTAGCAACAATTCTTGACGTGTTTGGTGTCAGTTCCGAAGGTTTTACCACCACTTGGTTTCCTGCTGCAACGGCTGCGATTAATGGACATAATGCCAATTGATAAGGATAATTCCATGGAGCTATAATTAATACTTTACCGTAAGGCTCTTTATAAATATAATCGGTTGAAGGAAAATTTAAAAGAGAAGGCAAAACCATATTTGGTTTTGCCCATTTATTAATATTTTTAATAGTATGATTTAGTTCAGAGACGATATAAGCAGTTTCACTTATAACTGCTTCAAATGCAGGTTTTTTAAAATCATCATAGAGCGCTTTAATAATTTCCTCTTCATGCTTCTGAACACTAATAAGTAACTTTATTAAAGTCTGCTTACGGAAATTAATATCGGTTTTAAAATTCATAACTTGACTAAATTGGTTTAGCAAGTTACAATTTTAACAACTACAATTCAACTTAATTGTTTTATAAAAATGCTAATCGGTATCCAGTATAAAAATTAGCTTGTTTTCCATCTGCTAATGATGTGATAATTGAATTAGAGCCAAGATAAAATCCAGCCAATCTAAAACCAAAACCAACATTTGTTCCCGATATTTCATCTTTTGAAATAGGAAGTAACGCTTCAAAGAAACCTAAGTTAACCCTTGGTGTTATTGAAAAAATATTGCGTGCTGTAATTTGGTCGTTGCCATCATCCTTTTTCATTTTTTGTTGCATATAACCAGTAATATATACTTTTGAAACAATTTTAAAATCGGCATACATCGTTAACAATGTTGGTAAATTTATTCTAAAGTCGGTTTTATTTTGATTATTTATATCGAGATAATTATTATTAAATAGCACATCTTCAACATCACTCAAATTATTAATATTTTCAAATAAGCTTAAATCTAAAGGATTACTTGACGGAATCGAAAGTGTGTAATTTGTATTGTAATTATTATCATCTTTAAAAGTCATACTACCAATATTTCTTATAGCAAGTCCTGCTTTAATTTTATATTTGTCTTTATCATCTTTCCATTGATAGTTAAATCCAATATCTGTAGCAACTCCGTTTAAACCACCAAAAATAGATTTTGTATAATCATCAAAATTTGAAAAACTATCAGCAAGATTTCCAGAATAGGCAATATTTAAAGTTGCTGGTTGATCAGTCGTTAAAAAACTCCCACTTGGATCTTGCGTTATAGTTCCATTTAAATTACTCAAACCAAAATTAGAATACGAACCAGGGAATAAAAATTTTAGTGTTATTCCAGCATCAAATTTATGTTTGTCGTTTTCATAAATTTTTCTGGCTACAGAAAATCCAACTTCTCCATAAGAAGTTCCAGATAATCTTTGATTTCCAGTTTGGTTTAATAAAGTGGTATTTAGAGTTAAATTATTGTTGAAAATGGCATTTCCTAATGAGTTGTCTACATCAACTACATCAAACTTTATATTGGCTTTTGTAGTAATGCCAAATCCCCATTTTCTCCATTTCATAGCAAAACTAGGACCTAGTATTTGTCCATCGATTCGTAAATTTGCCGATTCAGTTCCAGTAAAAATTAAGTCTTCTAAATTGGTGTCAGAAGTTAAATCATTAAAACCAATTTTGTTGTTTGAAACATCAAAACTAAGACCGTAAAAATTGATTTCAAACTTTTTTGAGAGATTGGCAAACTCAGCAGGGTTAATAGCTCCATTTAAAATTCCAACGCGATTGGATGTGCTAATTCCAGAGAATTGGTCTTGTGCGCTTGCACTTAAACCGACTAGCAAACATAAAGTTAAAAGTGACTTTTTCATATTAAGTATTATTAGTTAGTGAAGGTAATTATAACGTAAAAATAAGCATTTTTAATATTAAATGGAATTCCAAATAGCATCTTTAGGTGTTGGCGCAATAATTTCTAGTAATTCTTTTGAAACTGGATGGATAAAAATAAGTTTACGGGCATGAAGATGAATGCCGCCATCGGGATTACTGCGGTCAAAGCCATATTTTAAATCGCCCTTTATTGGGCAGCCAATAGCGGATAATTGCGCTCTTATTTGATGATGTCTACCTGTATGTAAATTAATTTCAATTGCAAAATAATTATCCAGCGTTTTGATAATTTTATAATCCAAACTTGATTTTTTGCTTTCTGGCACTTCTTTTAAGTGAGCTTTTGAGGTATTGTTTTTTTCGTTTCTTTTTAAAAAATGAACTAAAGTATCGTGCTCTTTCTCTGGTTTGTTTTTTACAATGGCCCAATAGGTTTTTTGCGTTTCTCTATTGCTGAATAACTCATTCAATCGTGTTAATGCTTTCGAAGTTCGGGCAAAAACTACAATTCCAGTTGTTGGCCTATCTAATCTGTGAACAACGCCAAGAAATACTTCACCAGGTTTATTGTATTTTTCTTTAATATATTCTTTAACTACCTCAGACAAAGGTTTGTCACCAGTTTTATCGCCTTGAACAATATCGCCAATGCGTTTGTTTACCACAATAATATGATTGTCTTCGTGAAGAATTTGGAGATTGTCTTTATTTGAGACTACTTTCATTTTCAAATTTTCAAATTACCTAAATTTTCAAATTCGAATTAATATTGTTCATTCTTATTGGGGAAATCTTTCGACTTAACATCAGCAACATAATTCCCTATGGCTTTAGTCATTTGTTCGTATAAGTTTAAATAACGTCTCAAAAACCGTGGACTGAATTCATTATTCATTCCAAGCATATCGTGAATTACTAACACTTGTCCGTCAACGCCACCACCAGCCCCAATTCCGATTACCGGAATTGAAATGGTTTTAGCTACTTTTTCAGCCAATGCTGCCGGAATTTTTTCTAAAACTAAAGCAAAGCAACCTAATTTTTCTAATAGTTTAGCATCTTCAATTAATTGTTCTGCTTCAGCATCTTCTTTAGCCCGAACAGTGTAGGTTCCAAATTTATAAATAGATTGTGGTGTCAAACCCAAATGCCCCATTACCGGAATTCCGGCATTCAAAATACGTTTGATGCTCTCTTTAATCTCTCCTCCGCCTTCTAATTTTACTGCGTGCGCTCCACTTTCTTTCATGATTCTGATTGCAGAACGCAAGGCTTCTTTTGGATCCGATTGGTAACTCCCAAAAGGCAAATCAATCACAACCAAAGCACGTTCAATAGCACGAACCACACTTGAAGCATGATATATCATTTGATCTAACGTGATGGGTAAAGTTGTTTCATGCCCAGCCATAACATTACTGGCAGAATCGCCTACCAAAATTACATCAACACCGGCAGTATCAACAATTTTTGCCATTGTATAATCGTAGGCTGTAAGCATTGATATTTTTTCACCATTGGCCTTCATGTCAAATAATGACTTTGTGGTAATTCTTTTATAATCTTTTTTAGCTGTTGACATAGTTATTTATTTTAAAGTACAAAAGTATTAAATCTATTCTTGATGCAACAAAAGTTAAGCTCTCAATGTTAATTTATACTACTTTTGTCAAATCATATATCATAAAATATAAACATTCTACAATGCCCAAAATATTAATCATAGAGGACGAAGTAAGCATCCGAAGGGTATTAACCAAAATACTGTTGGAAGAAAGCGATACTTATATAGTTGAAGAAGCCGAAGATGGTAAATCTGGTTTTGAAAAAATAAAAAACGAAGATTACGATTTAGTCCTTTGCGACATCAAAATGCCAAAAATGAACGGCGAGGAACTGCTTGAAGCCGTAAAAAAAATTAAACCCGAAATTCCGATGGTGATGATTTCCGGTCACGGCGATTTAGAAACTGCTGTTAATACTATGCGTCTCGGGGCCTTTGATTATATCTCAAAACCACCCGATTTGAACCGGCTTTTGAACACTGTTCGGAATGCTCTAGACAAAAAACAATTAGTGGTTGAGAATAAAATTCTGAAGAAAAAAGTTTCCAAAAACTACGAAATTATAGGTGAAAGCGAATCTATCAATCAAATCAAACTCATGATTGAAAAAGTAGCGTTGACCGATGCCAGAGTCTTAATCACCGGACCAAACGGAACTGGAAAAGAATTAGTAGCGCATCAATTACATGAAAAAAGCGAAAGAGCAGATGCTCCAATGGTTGAAGTGAATTGCGCCGCTATTCCATCTGAACTAATTGAAAGCGAATTATTCGGACACGTAAAAGGAGCGTTCACCTCTGCCGTAAAAGACAGAGCCGGAAAATTTGAAGCTGCCGATGGCGGAACGATATTCTTGGATGAGATTGGTGATATGAGTCTCTCAGCTCAAGCCAAGGTATTACGTGCTTTACAGGAAAGTTTAATACAAAGAGTTGGCGCCGAAAAAGATATTAAAATCAACGTAAGAGTTGTGGCTGCGACGAATAAAGATTTGAAGAAAGAGATTGCAGAAGGAAGATTTAGAGAAGATTTATACCACCGTTTAGCTGTTATTTTAATCAAAGTGCCATCATTGAACGACAGGCGAGATGATATACCGTTATTGATTGAACATTTTGCTGTAAAGATTGCTGAAGAACAAGGAAATACAGTAAAAAATTTTTCTAAGCAAGCCGTTAAATTATTGCAGGAATACGATTGGACAGGAAATATCCGCGAACTTCGAAATGTAGTCGAACGTTTAATAATCCTTGGCGGAAGTGAAATTTCTGAAAACGATGTGAAGTTATTTGCTAGCAAGTAAGGCATTAGCCAAGAGCCAATAGGCAATAGAATTTTCAAAGTAACGAGCTAATGGCAATTGCCTTTTGCCTAATCACTTAACAATGAATCTAAAAAAAATAAACTCAAACCTCCAAAAAGCACTCATAGAAAACGGTCTGACCGAAGCCAATGAAATGCAACAGGAAACATTTTCTACCATAAAAAGTGGTGCGGATGCCGTTATTCAATCAGTTGGAGGAACAGGAAAAACAACTACAATCGTTTTGAACGTAATTCAGAAATTAGAAAAAACGTTTGACGAAAGTACCAGAGCTTTAATCATTGTTGAAAATAAGGAAAAAGTGTTGGAAATGGAAGAGCTATTTTTAAAATATGGAACATATACCGATTTAAGTATTTTGGGAGTTCATGATAAAGGCGATATCGATTATGATAAAAATGTGGTTTCTATGGGACTAGATATTTTAATTGGAACACCTAATAAAATCAATGCCATGTTTTCATCTGCAGGATTTAACAGCAATACCATTAAGTTGATGATAGTTGATGATGCTGATGTTTTATTTAGAAGCAGAATGGATGCTGTAGTGCTTCGTTTGTCTAATAGTATTGAAAAAACGCAGCGTTTATTCTTTTGCTCACAAATAACTGAAAGAGTGGAATCGCTTGCAGATAAAATAATGATTGAACCGATTTTCTTCGAAATGGAAGAGGAGGATTAGTTTTTAGCCTGCTTACCGGCAGGTCTACAGTCACAGTGTTCAGTTTAAAATAATTAACTATAAACTAAAAACAATAAACCTAAAAAGAATGGGCTTAATAAAAATATTTTCTGGAGAAGAAATTCTAGCAGTAACCTTAAAAGAAAGATTGGAAGAATCTGATATTAACGTTGTTATTAGGAATAACAACCAAGCCAATGTTCTGCCAAGTATACAAACGGCAAAAGCTGTTGAGTTATTCATTCAGGAAATCGATTTTGGAAAAGCAAATCCTGTTATTGAGGAATTTAGGATGAGCATTTAAGGTGAAAAAAATCATCAGAATATTACCTTTTTTTCTTTTCATAGTAATACTTGATCGTTTTATGTTTTTGCCCGGTAGAATGGATGCGACTTGGCAATATGAAAAAGGAATTAATATGGGAGATCCAATTACATTCGACAATATTGAAATCATCAATAATTTTGAAATTCAAATTCAGAAAGCCGGAGAATTAAATGAGTGTTATCTTTTGGGATGTTACTTTGGTAACTTGTATTTGCTTGATTCAAAATCGTTAAAATACACAAAGTATATGGAATTAGAAGAAAACATTTTTCTGAATTAACTATTTATCTTCGATCAATTCGTCTTTGGCTCGGGTAAAAATCTTCAAGCGACTAACCATGATGGTAATAAATATTCCAAAAATGCCAATAATGGCAAATGAATATTTCAAACTTGTTAGTTCTGCAATAAATCCTATCAATGGCGGACCAATTAAAAAACCTATAAAACTAATACTCGAAACGATGGTTAGTGCAATACCTGTAGGTACTTTTTGATTGTTTCCTGCAATATTAAAAATGATCGGAACTACATTGGAGACGCCAAAACCAACTCCCATAAAAGCAATGGTGCACGGAATTAAGTAGGGAAATAAAATGGCACTATATAATCCTGCAGAAATAATAATACCACTTACCATAAGCACTTTTTTGACACCATATTTATGTACTAAAAAATCACTCAAAAATCTTCCAGAAGCCATGCTAACCATAAATGTAGTATAACCCAAAACAGCCAGTGCGCCAGGGGCTTTAATTATATCTTTAAAATAAACACCGCTCCAGTCAAACATAATCCCTTCACTTGCCATGCCACAAAAGCAAATAACTCCCAGCCAAAGTAAGTTTTTATCAGGGTTTTTGAAAAATGAATAATTGGATTTCGTTTCTTCCTGAATGGATTTTGCATTGATGATATACTTATAGTTAGTACTAATCAGAAGAATCACAAAGATTAAAGCTATAGAAAAATGCTCTAATGGACTTAATTCAAAAGCAAGCATCATAATTCCGACTAGAGCACCAAAAAATCCGGCTAAACTCCAAGAACCATGAAACGAACCCATAATTGGTTTGTCATATAATTGTTGGGTGTAAACACCTTGAGTATTTACTGCTATGGTACAAAAATTACTAACGAAACCAAATAAGAATAATCCACTAGCTAATTGCCATTCCGATTTTGCAGCTCCTAACAATGGTAGGCAAATTGCATAGCTTAATAGTCCCAAGATTGAAATTTTACGACTACCATATTTGGTAACTATTTTACCAGAAATAGGCATCACTATTAACTGTCCGACAGGCAAAGCAAAAAGCAACGTTCCTAATTCGGCTTCGCTCAATTGCAGTATTGATTTAATGTCCGGAATCCGACTTGCCCATGTAGAAAAACAAAATCCCATTCCGAAAAAGAATAAAGATGTAGCCACACGAACACGAATCAAATAAGATTTTTTTACTTTTTTATACCCTTTTTTAATTTTGGCTTTAGGCAAAATTTTAGATAAAAAAGTGTAGTCTATTAAAGGCATAAGTTATGGCTTCTGAATTGGTGCTTAAAATTAACCAAATCTTTTTTGAAACTAAAGTTTTTAATTGATGTGCCTCTGAAATAGATTAATTACAACGTTATTGTTATTAAATTAGTTCGTTTTCAAATATTCAAATCATCTCATTTCCAAATAAGGTTTTTAAACTATCTTTGCGACCTCAAAAATAAAGAAGTCTAATAATCTAATACTCTAGCAATCTCAATGATTACTGTAAACGATATAGCTGTTGAGTTTGGCGGCACAACTCTTTTCAGCGATGTAACTTTCGCTATCAACGAAACTGATAAAATTGCCCTTATGGGTAAAAATGGCGCCGGAAAATCGACACTTTTAAAGATTGTTGCTGGAGAGAATAAGCCTTCTCGTGGCGCAATTTCTGCTCCAAAAGAAGCAGTAATAGCCTATTTGCCTCAGCATTTACTTGCTGCAGACAATTGTACCGTAATGGAAGAAGCGTCAAAAGCTTTTGCTGAAGTTTTTAAAATGCGTGATGAAATTGATGAAATAAATGAGCAGTTGACTATTCGAACTGATTATGAAAGCGATGAGTACATGAAGTTGATTGAAAGAGTTTCTGATTTAAGTGAAAAATTCTATGCTATTGAAGAGGTTAATTACGAAGCTGAGGTTGAAAAAGTTTTAAAAGGATTAGGATTTGAAAGAGATCATTTTAATCGCCCAACTTCTGAATTTTCCGGTGGTTGGAGAATGCGAATAGAGTTGGCTAAAATCTTGTTGAAGCAACCTGATTTGATTTTGCTTGATGAGCCGACTAATCATCTGGATATGGATAGTATTCAGTGGTTGGAGGATTTCTTAATCAATCAGGCGAAAGCTGTAATGGTAATTTCACACGACAGAGCGTTTGTTGATAATATTACCAATCGCACTATTGAAGTAACAATGGGTAGAATCTATGATTATAAAGCCAAATATTCACATTATCTTGAATTGAGAAAAGATAGAAGAGTTCATCAACAAAAAGCGTATGACGAACAACAAAAAATGATTGCCGATAATCAAGCTTTTATTGATCGTTTTCGTGGGACTTTTTCAAAAACTGATGCTGTTCAATCACGCGTTAGAATGTTAGAAAAAATTGTCCCTATAGAAGTGGACGAAATCGATAATTCTGCATTAAAATTGAAATTTCCTCCTTCAGTTCGTTCTGGGCAATATCCTGTAATTGTTCGTGATTTAGAAAAATCGTATGGAAACCATTTGATTTTTAAAGACGCCAATATGGTAATTGAACGAGGTCAAAAAGTGGGTTTCGTTGGTAAAAACGGAGAAGGTAAATCCACTATGATTAAAGCAATCATGAAAGAAATTGAAATAAATAGTGGAAGCGTTGAGATTGGACATAATTCGCAGATTGGTTATTTTGCTCAAAATCAGGCTTCGCTGCTAGATGAAAATGCAACCATTTTTGAAACGATAGACAACATTGCTGTGGGTGAAATCAGAACTCAAATAAAGAATATTTTAGGCGCTTTCATGTTTCATGGTGATGATATTCAGAAGAAGGTAAAAGTGCTTTCGGGTGGCGAAAAAACGCGGTTGGCTATGATAAAGTTATTATTGGAACCAGTTAATTTATTAATTCTGGACGAGCCATCTAACCATTTGGATATGAAGACAAAAGATATTATAAAAGAAGCTTTAAAAGACTTTGACGGAACGCTGATTTTGGTTTCTCACGACAGGGATTTCCTTGACGGATTAGCTACTAAAGTTTTCGAATTTGGGAATAAAAGAGTAAAAGAACATTTCGAGGACATTAAAGGATTCCTTGCGCACAAGAAAATGGAAAGTTTAAGGGAGATAGAGAAATAAAACTTATTTATCTATGACTAATTTATAAATATTGGTTTCTAAAACTTCGCTATCATTATCTTCACAAAGCAGCAATTCTATTTGAGTTGCTGTTTTTTTGTACAAGGTCAATCCTTCAAATTTATGTTTGTTACTAATTTGAATTGAGTTTATCAGCTTCATGGTTTTCAAATCTATAGTTCCAATGATGCTTCCCATAACTTCACCGTCATCATAAGTTGAGGTTGTGTCTTCTGCAGAAGCTAGAAAGTAGATTTTATCTTCTACAAAAATAGCATCCGTAAATGTGGATGATACATTTTTTATTTTGGGTAAATCAAAAGGGACAAATTTAAATACCCGGTTTACTATATCTTCATTAGAATAGATGATTCCATTTTTACTATTTATACCATTACCTCTTTGAAATAAGTACATGATATTATTTTGCTGAATTAAACCTTCAATATTTAATTCTTCGTCCTTTATTTCAAGTTGTGTTTTTATATCTTGAAAAATAATACTAAAATCTTTTTGGCTAAGTTTTTTTGATGTTAGGTTATATCTAACAACTTTATTTCGACTTTCGGTAGAACCTGAGCCTAAAATATATAATTTGTTTTCCAAAAATGAAATTGACTCAAAATCGGGTTTGTCTTTCTTAGAAATGTTTTCTTGAGGATAATCAACAAGTGGGATTTTGTTCAGTTTTTCGTTAGGAATATTGTATTCGTATAGAAAAGTACTATTATCCGAAATAATATAAAGCAAATTATTATGATATAGAAGTCCAGATGCTGAACCTATGCCAATGATTTTAAAAAGTACGCTGAGTTGAAATTTTTCCATTAGTTTACAAATATAAACACTTGAATTATAAATCCAGATGATTATAGAATAGTAAATAAAATAGAATAGTCAAAAAAATCAAACTTAGTTAAATATTAAATCCAATGATGATGATAAAATGAAGAATTAAATTAAACTTAAACAAAATGAGTTCGATAAATATCGAACTCATTACTATAAAAATTAATTATAAATTTCTCTTAACTTTTGGATAAAGTCTATTTTCAGTGTCTTTTTTTGAAGTATTTATAAACTATTTTACTACGATTTTTTGAGTAAATCTTTGATTGCTGCCACTTTTTATTTCAACGATATAAACACCCGAGTTGTGAATAGGATTAATAGCAATATCATTTATGTTTTCCTCTAATGAAATTGTTTTAGTATCTATCTTTCTACCTTGGATATCATAAATATTTAAAATAGCATTTTCTAATGTTATTCCTGATTTAATATTTAAAACACCATTATTTACTTCATTACTAGAAATTGCAAAAGTGTTTCTATTAAATTCATTATTCGATAAGTTAAAAGTTAAAGTTTCCCATGTTGTTGCAACACTAACAAGACTTACTTTCCCCGTTGGCATTCCAGCTGGACCCGCATTTTGTCTGAAACTCATCCTATCAATGTTTCCCGATTGGTCATTTCCTGCAAAATTTGTGGCTGATGCTGTATTTCCTGATTCTCCGGCCGCATAATTGGCATTTGCATATAATGTTATAGTATCATCATTTACACCTGCTGCTTGAGTGTATTTAAATATTAATAAATAATCAGTGCCATAGTTATAGGAATTGGCAGTATAAACTGTTGGATTTGCTGTGTCGCCTTTTCTAATTCCGATGCTATAGGTGGAACCACTTGTAGGCTGAACTAGCATTCGGAAAGTAGTAGTGAAATTACCACCACTTAACACTCTAAAAAAATCAGTAGATGTTCCTGCAGTAAAACTAGAAATATTGATTACCATTCCAACGTATAAATTTCCGTTTGACGTAAACGGAGTAAATCCTCTTCCACATCCATCAGTATCAGGAGTTAAACTAAACGCTTTTGTTGAAGAACCATAACCAGTTGCTAATATATTCTGATCGACAACTCTTGCATTTTGACATATTGCACCCGTGCATGGACCTAAGCCACCAGTGAAAGAAGAGTTATTCGTCCAAGCCCCTTGACCGCTTAATTGGGCATTCGAATTGTAAGTAGCAAAA
Organism: Flavobacterium sp.; assembly: GCF_049318325.1. GTDB lineage: Bacteria > Bacteroidota > Bacteroidia > Flavobacteriales > Flavobacteriaceae > Flavobacterium. Next base: position 27,134 of record NZ_JBMOGQ010000014.1, read on the forward strand.
GAATCTTGAAAAATATTTTGAGCATAGGTCAAGGTTACTGTTAAGGTAAAAATTGAAAGTAAAAACTTTTTCATTATTTTAATTTTATAATTGATGATTTTTTGCAAAGTTATTTATTTTTATAATTTTAAGAATTGTTTAGCGATAATTTTATAAGAATATTGAGCTACTTTTACAATCAATTTTATAAAAATGAATTTAACTCAATATACAAAAGAGTTCTCGTATAATATTAGATTAGCGTATCCTGTAATTATCGGAATGCTTGGTCATACTTTAATTGGTATTGTTGACAATATAATGGTTGGTAAATTAGGCAGCACTGAATTAGCTGCCGTTTCTTTGGGTAACAGTATGATTTTTGTAGCCATGTCGCTCGGTATCGGATTTTCAACCGCTATTACCCCAATCGTTGCCGAATCAGATGCTGAAAACGATATTTCAAAAATCCGTTCTGCTTTTTATCACGGTTTATTTTTGTGTACAATTTTAGGAATTTTGCTTTTTGGGTTAGTGCTTTTGGCTAAGCCAATAATGGAGTTATTACACCAACCTAAAGAAGTAATAACATTAGCAAAACCTTATATAGATTGGGTTGCTTTTTCATTGGTTCCATTAATCATTTATCAAGGATACAAGCAATTTGCAGATGGACTTTCTATGACAAAGGTTTCCATGTATGCAATTGTCATGGCTAATATTCTTCACGTTATAATCAATTATCTATTAATTTATGGTATTTGGATTTTTCCAAAAATGGGAATTCTTGGAGCAGCTTTAGGAACAGTGATTTCCCGTATTGCTATGGTCATTTTTATGCACAACATTTTATCGCGAAAAGAACAATTAAAACAATATTTTCAGAATTTCAGTTTTAATGAAATTAAGGAAAAAATGATTCGAAAAATTATCAATCTAGGTTTTCCCTCGGCAATGCAAATGCTTTTCGAAGTGTTATTATTTACCGCTGCCATTTGGCTTTGTGGTACTATTGGAAAGACCAGTCAGGCAGCGAATCAAATTGCGTTGAGTTTGGCATCAATGACCTTTATGGTTGCCATGGGTTTGAGTGTGGTTTCGATGATAAGGATTAGTAACTACAGAGGGTTAAATGATTATAAGCAATTAGTTATCGTTGCTCGTTCCATATTTTTACTCGCAATACTTATCGAAATTTTGTTTGCTGTAATGTTTGTGGCACTGCACCAAGTTTTGCCATATATGTTTTTAAATATGGAAATCCAATCTCAATTATTAGACAATCAGGAAGTAATTGCTATTGCCGCCAAATTGCTTTTAGTTGCGGCAGTATTTCAAATTTCTGACGGAATGCAAGTGGTGGTTTTAGGAGCGCTTAGAGGTCTTCAGGATGTGAAAATTCCAATGTATATTACTTTCGTAGCTTATTGGATTGTTGGGTTTCCTGTTTCGTTTTATCTCGGAAATTATACTTCATTCAAAGCTGTTGGTGTATGGATTGGATTATTTGCTGGTTTAACAGCTGCAGCCGTTTTTCTGTTCATGCGATTTCATTTTCTGACGAAAAAATTGATAATTGATAATTGATAATTGATTTTTTATTAAACTAAAAAGTATAATTCGAAACTCACAACTCGAAATTGTAACTTACATTTAATAGTTGCGTATAACCACCGTATAATTTAAAAACTCAGAAAATGATACTGTCACTTATAATTGGTGTTATATTAATTATTATCAGCTTTACACTTAAAGCAAATGAAAGTCCACTTTCAAAATTTTCAAATCTTTTTAAAATCTTAGGTTTTGTTGTAATCCTTATCGGATTATTGTCTTCTGCTTTTAAACAAATAGATGCCGGTAAAGTAGGCGTGAAATCGTTATTTGGTAATGTGCAATCGGATGTTTTAGAAAGCGGTTTGCATATGGTAAATCCACTAATAGACATTACCACTTTTGATATTCAAACCCAAAACTATACGATGTCAGTTATTCATGATGAAGGAGCTAAAGAGGGTGACGATGCTATTCGAGTATTATCAAATGATGGATTGGAAGTTATAATTGATTTAACCGTTTTGTATAGAGTTTTACCTAATGAAGCGCCAAAGATTTTAAAAGGAATTGGAGAGAACTATACCGATAAAATTGTTCGTCCTGTTACTAGAACGCGTATTCGAGACAATGCAGTTTATTATGATGCTGTAGCATTATATTCTACTAAAAGAGCTGAATTTCAGCAACGGATTTTTAAAACGATCGAAGCCGATTTTAAATCAAGAGGCTTAGTGTTGGAGCAACTACTAATTCGAAACATTAATCTTCCTACTTCCGTGAAAACTACGATTGAAAGTAAAATTAATGCAGAACAAGAAGCTCAAAAAATGATTTTTGTATTGCAAAAAGAAAAACAGGAAGCTGAACGTAAAAGGGTAGAAGCCCAAGGAATTGCTGATTATCAAAAAATTATTTCATCCGGCTTGACCGATAAACAATTACAATACGAACAAATTAAAGCGCAAAAAGAAATAGCGACTTCGCCAAATGCCAAAATTATTTTTATGGGAAAAGGAAGTGCGCCAGTAATTTTGTCTGATAAATAAAAAAAATGAAAAAAGAGAATAGAAAATAGATGATAGACTTTTGAATAAGTTACATATTTTTGTCTTTAATCTATTCTCTATTTTCTAATATCTTAAAATTATGCAATTACCAAAATTTTTACTAGCAGATAACTCTGATTTACCCGAAGATATTTTTGTTATTCACCTTGATTTCCCTCGTTTTATAA